>JAFTCS010000271.1 GCA_017454565.1 Clostridia bacterium | reverse complement strand
AGTGCGGAACACTCTTAACGAAAGTGCTCCGCAAGGGGTGAATGTCAAAACAGTCCAGTGGACTGTTTTGACAGAGGGGACGCCCTGCACAATAGGGCGCCCCCTACTGACAGCACGGATAAAACTGCCCCCTGCCGAGAGGCAGGACGTTTAACTTTTGGAGCAAATAAACAAAATTTACAATTGTTTTCGTGCGGTTGCCCTGAAATATTTATTTTCAGCTATTGAAAAATTGAACAAAATGATATAAAATATAAAGTGACGGCATACAGCCGAATTGTCTTAAAGACTGCGGGTGCGGTCAAACTATATCTGAAAGGAAGTTTTGAAAATGAACTATCTTAACAAGAAAACAGTCGAAGATATCGACGTTGCAGGCAAGAAAGTTCTTGTTCGCTGCGATTTCAACGTACCCTTTGACGGAGAAGGCAACATTTCTGACTCAAAGCGTATTGACGAGGCTCTCAAGACGATCAAGTATCTGGTTGACCACAAGGCAAAGGTTATCCTTTGCTCACACCTCGGCCGTCCGAAGGGCGAGTTCAACATGAAGTATTCACTGGCTCCTGTGGCTGCATACCTCTCAAAGGCTCTGGGCTTTGAGGTCAAGATGGCTTCCGACGTTGTAGGCGAGAGCGCACAGAGCATCGCCGCTTCTCTGCAGGACGGCGAAGTAGAGCTTATCGAGAACGTCCGTTTCCACAAGGAAGAGGAAAAGAACGTTCCTGAGTTCTCAAAGAAGCTCGCTTCACTTGCTGAGATCTATGTAAACGACGCTTTCGGCACAGCTCACAGAGCTCACGCTTCAACAGCAGGCGTCGCTGATTATCTGCCCGCAGTATGCGGCTACCTTATCCAGAAAGAGATCTCCGTAATGGGCACAGCTCTTGCTGACCCCAAGAGACCTTTCGTTGCTATTCTCGGCGGTGCTAAGGTTTCCGACAAGATCGGCGTTATCACCAACCTTCTTGACAAGGTGGATACTCTTATCATCGGCGGCGGCATGGCTTACACATTTATGAAGGCTCTGGGCTATTCAACAGGTACATCTATATGCGAGCTTGACAAGGTCGAGCTGGCTAAGGATATCATGGAAAAGGCAAAGGAAAAGGGCGTTACCTTCCTTATCCCTGAGGACACGGTCGTTGCTCAGGAGTACAAGGCTGACGCTGCTTTCAAGGTCGTTGATTCCGACAAGATCGAGGCTGACTGGATGGGTCTTGATATCGGTCCCCGCACAAGAGAGAAGTTCGCAAACGCTCTCAAGGGCGCAGGCACAGTAGTATGGAACGGTCCTATGGGCGTTTCCGAGTGGGAGAACTTTGCAGCAGGTACTATCTCTGTAGCTAAGGCAGTTGCAGAGAGCGGCGCGATCTCCATCATCGGCGGCGGCGACAGCGCAGCAGCAGTTGAGAAGCTCGGCTATGCTGACAGAATGACCCACATCTCCACAGGCGGCGGCGCTTCCCTTGAATTCCTTGAGGGTAAGGTTCTTCCCGGCATTGCCTGCCTCAACGAGAAAGAGTAATTTCCGGAACGGTATAAAATGAACGGCGGCAGATCATCCTGCCCGTTCGTGATATTGAATGGATGAAGGGGTGGGGTAAGGCTCACCCCTTTATTTGTATCCGGTAACAGCGGTGACAGCGGCGGTAACAGGAAAATTTTTGTACTGTTACATGAAAAGCCCGCTGTTTATGCGGGTTTTGGGCTTTGGTAACAGAAGTAACAGTGATTTTGATAAAAAAACTATCGGAGTAAACCGAACGTATGGTTTACTGTAAAAAAGTTTAAAAAATACCTGTTACCGCTGTTACCGTCACATGAAACGACAACGGAGCTTTTAACAATAAAAATATAAAGGAGAAGATCACAATGAACAAGGAACTCAGACAGGCAATTATCGCAGGCAACTGGAAAATGAACAAGACCCGTCCCGAAGCAAGGACGCTTATCGAGGAGCTCAAGCCCATCGCAGCAGAGGCTACCTGCGGAGTGGTCATCTGCGTACCCTTTACAAACCTTGAAACAGCAGTTGAGCTGACAAAGGGCACCAACATCAAGGTAGGCGCCGAGAACGTACACTTCGAGGAAAAAGGCGCATTTACCGGCGAGATCTCTGCCGCAATGCTCACCGAGATCGGTGTTGAGTATGTAATTATCGGCCACAGCGAGAGAAGACAGTACTTCGGCGAGACAGACGAGACCGTTAACAAGAGAACAAAGGCTGCTCTCAAGGCAGGTCTCAAGCCCATCGTATGCGTCGGCGAGCTTCTCTGGGAGCGCGAGTGCAACATCACCGAAGAGGTCATCGCTCGTCAGATCAAGCTTGACCTTTACGATGTAAGCGCAGAGGACGTCAAGAAAGTAGTTATCGCTTACGAGCCTGTATGGGCTATCGGTACCGGCAAGACGGCTACTTCCGCTCAGGCTCAGGAGGTCTGCTCATTCATCCGCGCAACTCTGGCCAAGCTTTATTCTCAGGAGGTCGCAGACGCTGTTACTATCCAGTACGGCGGCTCTATGAATCCCGGCAACGCTGCCGAGCTTGTTGCTCAGCCTGACGTAGACGGCGGTCTCATCGGCGGAGCTTCCCTCAAGGCTGCCGATTTCGGCGTTCTCCTCAAGGCTGCAAGCGAGGGCTGAAAGCCGGAGATCGCGATCAAATGTTGGGACGCAGTTCCAAACCCTGCTAAGGGGCTTCTCGCCCTTTAGAACCCTCGGCAGGGACACAGTCCCTGCACCCGTCATAAAAGGCTTTGATTTGCTTCGCAATAAAACCCGCAGTTTTTGCTATTGTTTTTTATTCGCTTAAATAACAGAATTATTTCACACGACATACAGCCGGAGAGACCGGAGCGGCTTGCTCTGCGCTTCTCCGGCTTACGGAAAATAATGGAGATCAAAATGAAAAGAAAACTATTCGCACTGCTTTTAGCCTGCGCTCTTGCTTCAACGGCAATGGCGGGCTGTGCCGGTTCGGGTCCGGGCGATAACAGCGGTTCCGGTACCTCTCAGACTTCCCCCGGGGACGTTGCTGCGTCAAGGGTAAGGCTGTACAGCTCTGTTATACAGAACGGCAGCAGCAAGCCGGTTTACTGCGCCGGCAACAGGGTCTTTGTCATCAATGACGACGATACCTGTGAGATCGCTCAGGTGGCTGACGGTGTGCAGTACGACGCCAAGCGCGCCGAACTGAAGAACCCGAATGAATTCAAGTTCAGGGCTGACGTCAACCGGCTTATCGAGACTGACGCTTTCGGCACAAACTACGACCAGAGCGCCGACATTTACCACTGGGACGTCACAGACCCCGCTGCGGTAAAGGAAAGTGTGCTATATCCTGCGGATATGGTCAAAAAGTTCATAGCAGACAGGGCGGTTTCTCAGGGGGCAGCCGCCGATAACGCTTCCGCAATGGTGGAAAGCTGCATAAGCGACCTGCTTTCCGGACAGTCCTTTATTGACGGCGGCGACGGGTACATCTACAAGGTGCTCAACGCCAATGTCGAGGACCGGAGCAGCGCGGGTCCGGTGGCTTTCAATGTTATGACTCTTTCCAGAAACGGCGACAAGCTTGGATTTATCAGTGATATCCGCGCCGGTGCCTTTGCTGCGGGCAGCGGATTCATCTACTATTATGACGCGGGCTATACCTACGACAAGAGTACGGGCGATGTACGGTTCGACAGTTCAAAGGCGGGACTTTACCGTTCCCTCATTGACGGCTCAAACAAGGTGGCTCTCATCAGCGACATGCAGCCCGATTCTTCAAGCGGCAACTGGACGGACAAAATGAAGAACACCGTTGTCAGCCTGCGGCTTATCAACACCGAGCTTTTCTATATCGACAATTCCGAAAAGGGCGACGGCTGCCTTTACAAGCTGAGCACCGACGGCGGTACACCCGAAAAGGTCTCTGAAAACAAGTGTACAAACTACTATTATGACAGGGAAGGCGGAACGCTGTATTATTATTCGGAAAGCGCTCCCAACGGAAATAAGCTCTATTCCAGAAATATGGCCACCGGAGAAGAGAGCGTCCTCTTTATATTTGGCAGCGCCTTTACAGGCGGCGAGACTATGGGTATCTGCGGAGACTTCCTGTATTTCTCAAACCCGAATGATTACATCGGAATAGAATATTCATCACCTGAAACAGACAGACAGGATCGAAGGCCTTCGGGTCAGAGGTACAATCTGAAAACCGGTGAGCTTGAGAATCTTCGGTGCGAGATCTCTTTCACTAAGTTTACAAAGGACGATGACGGTAATATGTACGTTGCCGACCCGGGTGAGCCTGAAATAAAGTGGATCAAGTATGAGCCAAATAGTACGGACGGCGATATAAAGGTCTTCCCCTGAGAAGTCAGAGGGCTTTGCCCTCCGAACCTCCCACGAGGGGCGCTGCCCCTCGACCCTGCAAGCCTTTGAAAAGGCTTGAGCGAAACTTTATTGTAAAAGTATTTGTTTCGGGTGAATAAATTCAAAATGCTGCCCTTTCCGGGCGGCGGAACGGAGAGGAAATATGAAAAAACCTTTGATATTGATGATACTGGACGGATTCGGCATAGGCACGAATTTCGGCAATGCTATCCGTGAGGCCGGCAAGCCCAACATGGAGAAGATATTCTCTCAGAACCCCACCACACTTATTGCCGCATCCGGTATGGATGTAGGTCTGCCTGACGGTCAGATGGGCAACAGCGAGGTAGGCCATACCAACATGGGCGCAGGCCGCGTGGTGTATCAGGAGCTTACAAGAATAAGCAAGGCCATTAAAGACGGCAAGATCTATGAGAACGAGGTGCTTGTAAAGGCTATGAAAAATGCCGCAGAGGACGGCAAGGCTCTTCATGTGATGGGTCTGCTTTCACCCGGCGGTGTGCACAGCCATATCACCCACATTTACGGCGTTATAGAAATGGCTAAGAAGATGGGTGTAAAGAATGTTTATCTGCACACCTTCCTTGACGGACGTGACGTTCCTCCGTCAAGCGCAAAGGATTATATGGCGGAAGCCAAGGCAAAGCTTGAGGAGATCGGAGTGGGAAAGATCGCTACCGTTCACGGACGCTACTATGCAATGGACAGAGACACCAACTGGGACAGAGTGGAAAAGGCTTATGCGGCTCTCGTATACGGCGAGGGTGTAAAGGCTGACGATCCGGTGCAGGCTGTGGCGGATTCCTACGCTAACGGCGTTACCGATGAATTCGTCGTTCCCGTAGTGTGCGCCGAGAATGCAACTATCAAGTCAGGCGACAGCGTTATATTCTGCAATTTCAGACCGGACCGCGCAAGAGAGATAACCCGCACCCTCGTAGACCCGGATTTCAGCGGCTTCGAGCGCAGAAACGGTTTCTTCCCGCTTAATTATGTCTGCATGACTCAGTATGACGCCACCATGCCCAATGTGGAGATCGCTTTCAAGCCCCAGTCTCTTGTAAATACTTTCGGCGACTACATCTCTTCAAAGGGTCTTACCCAACTGAGAATAGCCGAGACCGAGAAGTACGCTCATGTAACCTTCTTCTTCAACGGCGGCGTTGAAAAGGTCAGCGAGGGAGAGGACAGGTGTCTTATCCCGTCGCCAAAGGTAGCTACCTACGACTTACAGCCGGAGATGAGCGCTTATGAGGTGGCTAAGAATGCCGTTGAGAAGATCGAGAGCGGCAAATACGACGTTATCATCCTTAACTTTGCAAACTGCGACATGGTAGGCCACACAGGTGTGTTCGATGCTGCCGTCAAGGCTGTTGAAGCCGTAGACGACTGTGTCGGTCAGGTCGTGAACGCTGTCACAAAGATGGACGGTATCGCGCTTATCACGGCGGATCACGGCAACGCAGACAAGATGATCGAAGAGGACGGTTCGCCCTTTACGGCTCATACCACAAATCTGGTGCCGTTCTGTATTGTAAATCATCCCTGCGTACTTCGTGACGGCGGACGTCTTGCGGATATTGCTCCCACCATGCTCCAGCTTCTTGGTCTCCACCAACCAGAGGAAATGGACGGAAAGACACTCATCAGGAGTTAATTGCTTTCGTGGCTAAATTAAACACCTGGATCCGTTAAACTCTGAAAATGATAAACAGCGTTTTCGGGGGTGTCGGGGGGACTTTTCCGAAAAAGTCCCCCTGACTCTGCGCCGCAGAGAGCGGAACACTTTGATAACAGACAGAAAAGTGGTGATGTGCAGTTGAATGAAATATTTTGTCCGGGATGCGGCGGCAAGGTGTGCGATTTTGTGACCTATTGCCCGGCCTGCGGCTTTGACATAAAAACATATCGCAGAAAAGAAAGGGAACAGCAGGTGAGGGCTTACTTTACCGAGCTGTATGCCCATGCCCCGAAAAAAGACAGCGGCTTTGCAAGAGGCGAAAACGAGGCGCAGCTTCCGGATATGAATATGTCCGTTTCAGCACCGGCGCCCAAAAAGTCAAAGGGCTTTTTTGCCGGCAGAACAAGAGGCTATCCGTCCGACAGCAACGCCTACGGCGACGGGTACAACTCATACGGCGAAGCGGAAACCGGACGCAGGTTCAGCAAGGGCGGTAAAAGAGCAATTCTGCTGACGCTTGCCGTGACTGTACCCTGCATTGCGGCGCTGCTGATCGTCTCCCTTTTTATAAAGAACGACAACAGCATAAGCTTTGTTCCGTACAGCGAGTCGGGCGGCTCCGATTTCGGACTGTCTGACGATGAAATAGAGCTGAGGGCGGGTCCGGAAAGATATATTTCCCAGGATACCGTAAGGTGCACCATCACCACAAATATACACGACCATATTTTTGTGGCTGTAAAAAACCAGTATGACAATAATATTACCTTTGTTGACGTGAATGACGGTTCAGGCGAATATATGGGCAGGCCGTCTGTCTCGATTCTCGGATTTGCGCTTTGTGACGATCTTGTTGCCATGAGCAATATAAACACCGGGTACAAATTTATCACTATGGGCGATTACGCATCGGACTGCCGGGTGGAATTCAACATAGGCTTTACCGAAGAGGTCACGGGTCTGTTTATCTATGACGTTGAATTCTCGGATAACCGCGCCGCATGCAGGGCACAGGCTGTTTCCGTAAAAGACGGCAGATGCAAGACTGTGGTAAACTGCAGTGATGTTGACGGTTCCGGTTCGTTCAAGGCCACGCTTATACCCAAAGGGTTCATTCACTGTGAGGAGTCTCTTTCAGAACAGGTGTACATTGACAAAAATAATGTCAGCTTTTTTGATAATTATTACTATTGTGTGGCAGAGTGCTATTATAATACGGTTCTTGAGCATGAACCTGAGCTTGAACCGAATTCGCTCATACTGTACACATACAAGACCACCTACGGCGGCGACCCGTCTGAGCGCAGTGTGACCTACTACGGCAGCACCTTTGCGGCAAGAACGGATGAGGTGCCGGTTAATTTCACCGACGTCCATTACGGTCTCGGTCTGGAGTGTCCCGAATATGATGTGAGATTCTTCGCATCCACCGTATTGAGGGGCCGTGTGGTCACGGGAACATAGACGGACAAAAAGCATCGGAGCTTTGCGGCTTCGGTGCTTTTTGTCTTTGCTGTATGAAAACGAGCGTTTTGTCATAAAATATCGTTATGGGTTACAATATTGTAGTTGAAAAATACAATGTAAAATCATATAATGATAGTGGTATTATTATAGTCCGGTATGCGAGGTGAGGTTATGAAAGAGGCGTCCGGCAAAAGAAATATAATCCTGACATTTGTGGTGCTTGCTGTGATATTCGCTGTCACGGCCGTCACCGTTTTAATACTGCTCGGTACTCAGCGCAAGTCTGATCATGACAATGACATCCGGCTGACTGCCGACGAGGTGGCTTCGAGAGTCATCAAAAAAATGAACTACAATAATCTGACACAGATCTCAAAGCAAAACATTAACCGATACTATGAGATCCCGGAGGGAACCGTGACCGACTACGCAATGTACATATCCGGGCGTTCGGGCAGCGAGGTCGAGATCGCCTGCTTCAGGCTCAAAAACGAGGATTCCCGCAGCGCCCTTACAGCCGCGATAAACAGCTATCTCAATGAAAAATCTCCTGCCGACGTCAGCGGAAGCTCCACACAGGCTGCATCGACGGTGGCGGTACATTACCCTTATGTGCTTGTTGTGGTGGCTCAGGACTGCGACACGGCGGCAAAGGCGTTTGAGACCATACTCAATGACAGCCTGAGATCCGGTCAGGGCTGAACTTGAATAAAAACGAAAGACATCCGTAAATGCGCGGGTGTCTTTTTTATTATCGGATAAGGACGTTACTGAAACAGCCTCTTTGAGAGCAAAAAACGGCATGACAATCTGCCATGCCGTAAAAAACAAAATAAAAATCCGCCCAACCGTCAGTGTCATAAATAACCTGCCTACGAGTTAAGCAGGTGGGTGTTCTCCCCGCAGTTTCATACTCCCTTCGTCCGCCGTAGCGGGAGGTCTGAAGTCCGCTGCAGGAGCCGAGCTCCCGATTTAAAAATTGTAGGGTTAATTAGACACAAGCAACGAATTGGGCAGAAATTATAAACAAAATTTTCTGCTTTTGTTTGATATTATTATATTACAATTCTTTTGAAAAATCAAGAGGTAATTTATGATAATTTTCTTTTTTTTGAAAAAGCCATAAATAACCAGTGGTATTATTCCTCGTCCTCGCTCTCGTCCTCGCTCTCGTCATCGGCGCCTTCCTGCATTCTCTCTTCAAAAATGGCGGCAAGCTCGTCAAGAAGATCTTCGTCGTCGATCTCGGCCATCTGGGGTTCACCGTTCTCGTCCTCAACAGCCTCGAAGATCATGTAGGTGTCATCCTGGCTGATTTCATTGTCGGGATCATCAAACAGGGGAAGGAGAGCGTAATAGTGGCCGTCCTTGTAGTCGATCTCGTCCATGATCTCGAATTCGTACT
>JAFTCS010000270.1 GCA_017454565.1 Clostridia bacterium | reverse complement strand
TGTAAGAAAAAAGGTAAAGCATGTTCTGGTCGTGTCAATGGATAACCTCTCAAATATTATCGACTGGAATGACCGCGCTACCTGCGTCCTCTTCGGAGACGGCGGCGCTGCTGCTGTTCTTGGCGAGGGTGACGACCTGCTTGCCATCAACCTTACGGCAGTGGGAAATGATGAGGTTCTGCGTATTCCTCATGGAAGCAACTCTTCTCCGTTCTATAAGCACGAAGAGGAAAGAGCTGTTCTTCACATGGCGGGCAACGAGGTGTACAAGTTTGCTGTCAACGCCATGTCAACGGGCATCAAAAAGGCAATAGCAGATGCCGGTCTTACCGAGGACGATGTTGACCATGTTATCCCGCATCAGGCAAATATCAGGATAATCAACGCTTCGGCAAAGAACCTTGGCATACCGAGGGGGAAATTCTTCTGTAATGTTAATCACTACGGCAATACGTCATCCGGCAGCGTACCGCTTGCTCTGGATGAAGCCAACCGCGCGGGTCTGCTGAAAAAGGGCGACATTATTGCAATGTGCGCTTTCGGAGCAGGGCTTACCACAGGCAGCTGCATAGTGCGCTGGAGCAAATAACGCCGCCTGCGACATACTTTTACAAGCAAATACATCATATCAGGATATAATAAGAACATCGCCGTCAGGCGTGATACGGAGGAACGGCTTATGGCAAAAACAGCTTTGGTATTTTCCGGTCAGGGCGCTCAGTATCCCGGGATGGGTAAGGAGCTTTATGAATGTTCACCCGCCGCAAAGGCAGTATTCGACATGGCGGAGGCTGTCCGCCCGGGTACAATAAAGCAGTGCTTCGAGGGCACGAAGGAGGAACTTTCCGTTACCATCAACACCCAGCCCTGTGTTTTCATTACAGATTTAGCGGCAGCCGCAGCGGTTGCCGAAAAGGGAGTGAAACCCGATTTCGTTGCCGGCTTTTCGCTTGGCGAGATCGCAGCCATAGCGTTTGCGGGTATGCTCTCTTATGAGGACGCGTTTAAGCTTGTGTGCAAAAGAGCCGAGCTTATGGACAAGGCCGCAAAGGAATGTCCCGGTGCGATGGCGGCTGTAATGAAGATCACACCCGAACAGACCGAGGAGATCTGCGCAGGCTTTAAGAAGGCCTATCCTGTGAACTACAACAGTCCGGCGCAGACCGTGGTGGCAGCCGATGTAAGTGAGATAGACGAGCTTTGCGAAAAGGTAAAGGCACTTAAAGGCAAAGCCGTTAAATTAGCTGTAAGCGGTGCTTTCCATTCGCCGTTTATGAACGCGGCGTCCGAGGGCATGGCGGAGTATCTTGAAAATATTGAGCTGAAAGCTCCTGAGATGCCGGTTTATGCAAATTATACTGCTCAGCCATACGAGGGCGACTATAAGCAGCTTGTGGCACTGCAGATAAACCATCCGGTCAGATGGCAGAAGACTGTTGAAAATATGATAGAGGCAGGAGCAGAGAGCTTTATTGAAGTGGGTGTCGGAAAGACACTCACAGGGCTTATCAAGAAGATCAACGCACAGGTAAGTGCGGTAAATATTGAGAATAGGGAGGGACTCGACACACTCTGATGGTGTCGGGGTAAAGTAATGTTTGAGCTTACAGGAAAAACAGCGATAATCACAGGCGCATCAAGAGGAATAGGCAAGGGCATAGCTCTGAAGTTTGCAGAGCTTGGAGCAAATATTGCGTTCCTGCACTTCAACGACGGCGATAAGGCTGACGAGACTGTCAGAGAACTGGAGGAAAAGGGTGTAAAGGTAAAGGCATACAACTGCAATGTTGCCGATTTCGAGGCTTCAAAGCAGGTCATTGACGAGATAATCGCAGAGTTCGGCGAGGTGCATATCCTGGTGAACAACGCAGGCATCGTAAGGGACGGACTTATCCTTTCTATGAAGGAAGCCGATTTCGATGCAGTCATCAGCGTTAATCTCAAGGGCGCCTTCAACATGACAAAGAATATCTATCAGCACTTTATGAAGAAGAGAAGAGGAAGGATCATCAACATTTCCTCTATCGTGGGTATAAACGGCAACGCAGGTCAGGCTAACTACGCTTCCGCAAAGGCCGGACTTATAGGTCTTACAAAGTCGGTGGCAAAGGAGCTTGGCTCAAGGAACGTAACTGCCAACGCTATCGCTCCCGGTTTCATCAAGACCGACATGACGGACGGTATGCCCGAAAAGGCAAGGGAAGCAGCTCTGGCAGCCATTCCCATGAAGAGAGCCGGCATGGTTGAGGATATCGCAAACACGGCGGCATTCCTTGCAAGCGACGAGGCCTCCTACATCACGGGCGAGGTCATCAGAGTCGACGGCGGCATGGCTATTTGATAATGTTATCTGATTTTTGTTCCCGGACGTATTGCGGCAGGGAACAGAAAAGTTTATCGTTGAGGGCGCAGTCCTCAGATCCCCTATATATTAAGGAAGGATGACAAAGCAATATGAAAAGAGTTGTAGTGACAGGTATAGGCGCGGTTACTCCTGTGGGCAATACGGCAGAGGCCACCTGGGATGCGCTGAAAAACGGCAGGAGCGGCATTACATTGGTTACAAAGTACGACCCCGGCCTTACCAAGGCAAAGGTCGTTGCAGAGGTCAAGGACTTCGATCCTACCGAATACATTGAAAAAAGAGAGTGCCGCAGGATGGATCTCTACACCCAGTATGCTATTGCGGCTGCCGATCAGGCAGTGAATGACAGTGCTATCAAGGGTCAGATAGAGCCTGAACGCTTCGGTGTTTATGCAGGCTCCGGTGTAGGCGGTATCATTACCTTTTATGAGCAGAGCATAAACATGTACACTGACAAGAACATCTCGCCTTTCTTCATTCCCATGATGATAAGCAATATCGCTTCCGGAAACATTGCCATCAGGCACAACGCTCAGGGTCCGTGTCTGCCGGTCGTTACAGCCTGCTCTACATCCACACACGCTATCGGCGAGGCTTACAGGGCTATAAAGTTCGGCTTTGCGGATGCTGTGATCGCAGGCGGTGCAGAGGCTGCTCTCCATCCCCTTGCTATAAAGGGCTTCACAAGCTGCAAGGCTCTTACCATGAGCGAAGATCCTGAAAACGCTTCCATTCCGTTTGACAAGCGCAGAAGCGGCTTTGTTCTTGGTGAAGGAGCCGCTATGCTGGTGCTTGAAGAGTACGAGCATGCCGTTGCAAGAGGTGCAAAGATATACGCTGAGGTATGCGGCTATGGCAATACCTGTGATGCTCACCATATCACAGCTCCCGACCCGGAGGCAATAGTTGCTTCAAGGTGCGTCACCCAGGCTCTTGAAGAGGCAAACTATGTCAAGGGCGAGTCGCTTTACATAAACGCTCACGGCACAAGCACACCCATGAACGACTCCACCGAAACCAAGATATTCAAGATCGCTCTCGGTGAGGAGGCATACAAGGCTCACATCAGTTCAACAAAATCCATGACAGGCCACATGCTGGGCGCTACCGGCGCAGTAGAGGCTATTGCAGCTATCATGGCAATGCGCGAGGGTATCATTCCGCCCACAATAGGATATAAAGAGCCTGACCCGGAGTGCGATCTTAACTACACACCGAATAAGGCGGTACAGGCCGACGTCAGCATGGCGCTTTCCACTACTTTCGGCTTCGGCGGGCACAACGCTTGTCTTGCATTCCGTAAATAATGAACTTAGGGGAGATCTTCAATGTATAGTGTAGAAGAAATAAAAGAGCTGCTGAAGGCCTTTGACGATTCAAAGGCTACAAAGCTCGAGCTGATAAGCGAAAGCGGTGAGGTGCTGACGATCGCTCAGAAATACGGCAAGGCGCCTGTATGTGAGACTGCACCTGTGTTCGCTGCTGAGCAGGCAGCCGCAGAAAAGCTCCCTGCTGTGCCCACGCCGTTTATCCACGAGGCCGAAAAGCAGGAGAATGAGGGTACGCCCATAGCTTCACCCATGGTGGGTGTGTTCTATGCAGCTCCGTCACCCGATCAGGAGCCTTATGTAACAGTCGGCTCAAAGGTGAACAAGGGCGATGTGCTTTGCCTTGTAGAGGCTATGAAGCTGATGAACGAGGTAACGGCCGAGCAGAGCGGCGAGATCACTGCCGTATGCGTAGATAACGGTCAGGTCGTAGAATACGGTCAGACATTGTTTATGATAAAATAAGGCTGCTTTTGGTCCGGAAAAATTATCCGGTTGATTTCTTCAGAAAATAGGAGTTGAGGGAGTATTTCCCTTTCAACGGATAAGGAGAATAATGTTATGAACAAAAAAGAGCTTGAAAGCATTATCCCTCACAGAAATTCCATGCTTCTTATAGATGAAGCAACAAAAACAGGTGAGAACACCTGTGAGGGCAAGAAATATATTAAAGGCGACGAGTGGTTCCTTGACGGTCATTTTCCGGGAAATCCTGTGGTGCCGGGTGTTATTCTCTGCGAAATGATGGCACAGGCAAGCTCCGTAATAATTGCGGAGGTTTCGGCAAAGAGCATTCCTTTCTTTGCAGGCATTGAAAAGGCGAAGTTCAAGCAGAAGGTGCTCCCCGGCGATACCCTTGAGATAAAGTGCGAGCTTGTCAGGAACAGGAGCGTATTCTACTTTGTAGAGGGCAAGGGCTATGTCAACGGCAAGTTAGCGGTTTCTGCCGAATTCTCGTTTGCTCTTATCCCAAGGGAAAAGGTCGAGGGTGCAATGTGATCTGCACTTCGTATTCGATCGGTTCCTGATTGTTGTTTAATAAAATGCATCGGACAGAATGTCTGACAGGCAGATGAATAGTGAATAAAACACCGCCGACGGCGGTGGGAGGGGGTCACAGCTTGTTTTCTAAAATACTTATCGCCAACAGGGGCGAAATAGCAGTAAGAATAATCCGCGCATGCCGCGAAATGGGAATTTCGACCGTTGCGGTCTATTCTCAGGCGGATAAGGATGCTCTCCACGTCAGCATGGCTGACGAAAGCTATTGTATAGGCGGACCTCAGGTGGCTGACAGCTACCTTAATATGGCGGCTATACTTGAAGCTGCCGTGGTATCGGGCGCTCAGGCCATACATCCGGGTTACGGCCTGCTATCCGAAAACGCAAAATTCGTGTCGCTCTGCGAAAAGTGCAACATTGAATTCATCGGGCCGTCGTCGGCAATGATAGAGCGTCTCGGTGACAAGGATGCAGCCCGCAAGACCATGAAAGAGGCCGGCGTACCGGTCACACCCGGAAGCGATGTTATCGACGATATAAACGAAGCCAGAGAAAAGGCTGCGGAGATAGGTTTTCCGCTGCTTGTAAAGGCGCGTTCCGGCGGCGGCGGCAGAGGCATACGCCGAGTTGACCGCATAGAGGATTTTGACAATGCTTTCATGTCTGCAAGGGCGGAGGCACAGAGCGCATTCGGTGACGGTGCCGTTTATATGGAGAAGTTCCTCACACCTGTCAAGCACATCGAGATGCAGCTTCTTTGTGACAAATACGGCAACGTTGTATGTCTGGGTGAGCGCGAGTGCTCAGTACAGAGGAAAAACCAGAAGCTTATCGAGGAATGCCCCTCTCCGGCTATCACTCCCGAGCTGCGCAAAAGAATGATGGCGGCTGCTGCAAAGGCCGCAAAGGCAGTAAACTATGAAAATGCTGGAACCGTAGAGTTTCTGCTTGACAAGGACAAGAATTTCTATTTCATGGAGATGAATACCCGTCTGCAGGTCGAGCATCCAGTTACCGAAATGGTGGTGGGTATCGACATCGTGCAGTGGATGATAAGAATTGCGTCGGGCGCCAAGCTTACGGTAACACAGGACAGGGTATACCTTCACGGTAACGCCATTGAGTGCCGTATCAATGCCGAGGATGCCGAGCATAACTTCCGGCCGAGCTGCGGAACTCTGGATTTCATACATATTCCCGGCGGCCCCTGTGTGCGCTTTGACACGGCTATCTACCAGAATTATACGGTACCGCCGTATTATGATTCCATGATCGGCAAGCTGATCGTTCAGGCGCGTTCAAGAGAGCTTGCCATCCGCAAGATGAAAATGGCTCTCAGTGAGCTGACCATCAACGGCATAAAGCACAACCGTGATCTTCATATAGATATCCTTTCCGATGCCGAATTTGTTTCGGGAGAATATACCACCAACTTCATGGAAGAGCGCCGTCTGCGGGCGGAAAAGAAAAAGGGATAAAATTTCCGATGAACTTTTTCATACACAAGTATCATCATTATGAAAACAGGCAGGTGTAAGAATTGCCGGATTTTTTTAATTTTCTGAAACCGAAAAATGAGCTTGAAAATCAGGGCGGCTTTGCGGAGAACCATCCCTACGTTCCTGAGGAGCTTTGGATAAAATGCCCGGTATGCAAGAATGCGATATTGTCGTCTGATCTTATGGATAACCATAAGGTCTGCCCGGGCTGTAACTATCATTTCCGCATTGCGGCGCGTCAGCGGGTGGAAATGACAGTGGACGAGGATACTTTCACAGAGATGGACGCCGAAATGACTTCGGTGAACAAGATCGATTTTCCGGACTATGACAAGAAACTCAAGAGCGCCAAGCTCAGCAGCGGCGAAAATGAGTCGGTCATTACAGGCATAGGAAAAATATGCGGTGAAAGTACCGTCATTGCCGTTATGAATTCCCAGTTTATGATGGGTTCTATGGGTACCGTTACCGGCGAAAAGATAACCAGAGCATTTGAATATGCCACTCTTCACAGGCTGCCGGTGATAATCTTTACGGTTTCCGGCGGCGCCAGAATGCAGGAGGGCATACTTTCCCTTATGCAGATGGCCAAGACCAGCGGCGCAGTGAAGCGTCACAGCGATGCCGGACTTCTGTATATAACAGTGCTTACCGACCCCACCACAGGCGGCGTTACCGCAAGCTTTGCCATGGAGGGTGACATAATACTTTCTGAGCCGAAAGCGCTTATCGGTTTTGCAGGCCCCAGAGTTATCGAGCAGACTATACGCCAGAAGCTTCCGAAGGATTTCCAGTCCGCCGAGTTCCTTCTTGAAAAAGGATTTATAGACGCAGTCGTGCAGCGCAAGGACATGAAAGAGACTCTTGCAAAGCTTATAAGGCTGCACACAGAAACAGATTCAGAGGAGGTGGCTTCCGATGAGCGCGTATGATCATGTTACAGCCGCCCGTGCTAACGACAGGCCGACCTCTGTTGACTATATCCGCCGGATATTCGGAGACAGCTTTTTCGAGCTGCACGGAGACAGGCGTTTTGCCGATGACAAGGCTGTTATCGGCGGTATTGCCGAGATAAACGGCAAGCCTGTTACGGTTATCGGTCTTGAAAAGGGCAGGAACCTTAAAGAGCGCATGGACCGCAACTTTGGATCGGCGCACCCTGAGGGCTACAGAAAGGCTCTCAGGCTGATGAAACAGGCCGAAAAGTTCCACAGACCGGTTATATGCTTTGTGGATACATCCGGTGCTTACTGCGGCATTGGTGCCGAGGAGCGCGGTCAGGGACAGGCGATTGCCGAGAACCTTATGGAGATGATGACCCTGCGCACACCCATACTTTCCATTTTCATCGGAGAGGGCGGCAGCGGAGGAGCGCTGGCGCTTGCTGTTGCCGATGAGGTCTGGATGCTTGAAAATGCCATTTATTCGGTGATCTCTCCCGAGGGCTGCGCAAGTATTCTCTGGAAGGATCCGGGCAAGACTGCCGAGGCTTCCGAGTGTCTGAAGCTTACGGCTCAGGATCTTTTCAAGCTTGGCGTCATCGAACGCATAATCCGTGAGCCAAAGGATATAGAGAGCAGACTTTTTGACAGTCTGAAAAACCTCATTGCAGAGACCTTTGAAAAGAAGCAGGCAATTGATCCCGAAAGGCTCATTGAGCTTCGCTACAATCGTTTCCGCAAATATTGAGCTATTGCAGCCAGGGCAACAGCACGAAAAAAACTCCTAAAAATCGACAACACAAAAGTTTCGCCCGCCTTTTCAAAGGCGGC
>JAFTCS010000269.1 GCA_017454565.1 Clostridia bacterium | reverse complement strand
TACGGTACGAAGCAAAGCCCTTCAGCTGCAGATCCCGCCTGATCGAGGAACCCTGCCTGCATGGGATAATTGATACCGAAGGTCACCCATTCAACGCCAAGCTCTTTTAGCTGTTTCGTAACTGCCACACCGGAGTTTACAGCAAGAGTCAAAGGAATAACAACATCCGGTTTGAGCTTTTTGAACTTGTTGATGCGCAAGGCAATTGCAAGGAACATGTTGGCCTCAGTGCAGACTTCACCAACTGTGACATTCAATCTCAGTGTCGATATGACTGAGATGAAACACTACCGCGAACAGCTGAAGAGAGTTGATATTAATGTCAGCTATACCGATTTGATCGTAAAGTTCGTGGCAAAAGCCCTCTCTGAATTCCCGCTGCTGAACTGCTCGGTCGAAGATAACAAGATAATATACAAAAAATATATCAATGTTGGTGTAGCAGTAGCTCTGGAGAATGGTTTATTGGTTCCTAACATTGCTGATGCGGATAAAAAAAGTCTACCTGTAATCTCAAGTGAGATTAAGGAACTGGCGAAACTTGCTCGAGAGGGTAAGTTACCTCCTGAAAAGTTGAAAGGCGGCACTTTCACCATCACGAATCTCGGCATGTACGGCATCGAGAGTTTTTCTCCAATCATCAATCAACCTGAAGTGGCGATAATGGGAGTCAACACAATTGAAGATAAAGTTGTTGTTCGAAACGGTGAGATATGCATTCGTCCTATCATGAATTTGAGCTTGACGGCAGATCATCGTGTGGTCGACGGTTCACTGGCAGCTCAGTTCCTTCATAGGGTAAAGAATCTATTGGAAACACCTGCTCTTATTCTGGCATAAGGAGACTGCAAACAATGGCGACAAAACTGGTAATGCCTAAACTTGGTTTAACAATGACCGAGGGTACCATAGCCGAATGGAAAAAGAACATCGGTGACACTGTCGTGAAGGGAGATATCATCTTCTCCGTCGAGACGGATAAACTGACAAATGATGTTGAGTCTGATACTGAAGGCGTGCTTATAGATATTACTATTCCGGAAGGCAAATCTGTTCCTTGCGGGACGACTGTTGGTTGGATAGGTGCAACTGGTGAAAAGATCAACGTTGCCGACACTGCCTCAAAACCTTCTTTAAAGAATTCAGTCATTTCAGAAACATCTGCCGCAGAGGTGGGAGAAAAAAGCGTGCTTGTAGTAGGCGGAGGCCCAGGCGGCTATGTAGCGGCGATTCGTGCAGCACAGCTTGGAGCAAAGGTTTTTCTTATTGAAAAGGATAAGCTTGGCGGCACCTGCCTGAACCGTGGTTGCATGCCCACGAAGGCAATGCTCCATACTTCTGAAATCTATGAAGCTGCATCAAATAATGCAGATTTAGGTATTCTATGCTCCGATATCAAGATAGATTGGCCAAAGGTACAGGGTTTTCGAGCCGCAGTGGTCGATAAGCTGACCGCCGGCGTTCAAATGCTTTGCAAAGCAAACAAGATAAAGCTCGTTACAGGTGAAGCGAAGTTCATCGGCCCGAAGGCAGTTTCTGTCGGTGCAGATACTTATAGTGCCGATAAAGTAATTATCGCGACAGGTTCCCACCCAATAATACCTGACATCCCTGGTATGAAAGAGTGTAAAGCCGTCATAGACTCAACATCATGTCTGGAGCTGGATCATATACCTGAGAGTCTGCTTGTGATAGGTGGCGGAGTCATAGGTTTAGAGCTTGGGAGTGTATACCATCGTTTTGGTACTAAAGTGACCATCATTGAAAAGATGCCGAAACTGCTTCCGGGCACGGACATTGAATTGGCAGAATTGCTTAAAAGCAAACTAGAAAGGCAAGGCTTGAATATTTATACCGATTCGACTGTAGAAAAGATTGAAAGCTCTGTCAAAGGAGCTCAGATCACGGTGAAGTGTCCCAATGGTTATAAAGTCTTTGAGGCGGAAAATGTTCTGCTTGCTGTCGGCCGAGCCCCGGTTACAAAAGGACTCGGCTTTGAGAATACAGGCATTATAATTGAGAACGGCTTTATTAGCACAAATGAAAAGATGGAGACATGTGTTCTCGGCGTCTATGCAATTGGAGACTGCACCGGAAAAATAATGCTCGCTCATGCAGCAATGGCTATGGGCGAGGTTTCTGCAGAAAATGCCCTGGGCGGGAATCGGATTTTTAATCCTGCTGAAAGCCCTTACTGCGCTTATGTAGGGCCTGAGTTAGCTGGTGTTGGTTTTACTGAAGAAAAAGCAAATGAGGCCGGAATTGCATATAAAGTTGGTAGATTCCCGACAAGCGGAAATGGGAGAAGTTTGGTTTTAGGCGAAACAGACGGCATGGTTAAAGTATTAGCAGGTGAAAGATTTGGTGAGATCATCGGCGTTCACATACTCGCACCATGTGCTACGGAACTCATACAAGAAGCCGCACTTGCAATAAAGCTGGAAGCAACTCTTGAAGAGTTCACTCAAACCATCTACTGCCACCCAACCGTATCTGAAGCAATTCGCGAATGTGCATTGAATGCTGACGGCAAAGCTATCCACATTCCAAATAAAAAAGGAAGAATATAACGCTAAATATCTAACGCGCCTGCAGCTTTGCAGACGCGTTAGATTCATTTTGGCATTTAGTATAACTTTTAGTAGTTACTTTCACAAAAATAAAAGCACATAATGTGGCAGAATGAGTTATTTATTTCACTGGATATTTCATCACCTTCCGCAGTGTCTCCACAAGCTCGTCAATGGTCTCTTCCCTGCCCTCTTTTATATCTTCCACCACACAGGTCTTCATATGGGAAGCAAGGAGCGTTTTGCTGAAGGCATTCAGGGCGGAGTTGACGGCTGACACCTGCACGAGGATATCCGGGCAGTAAGCGTCGCTCTCAAGCATATTCTGAAGTCCCCTGACCTGGCCTTTGATACGCTTGAGCCTGTTCATAAGATCTTTGACCTCTTTTTCGCTCCTGTGCTTTTTCCTTGTCTGACAGCAGTTTTCTTCCATTTATCGCGACCCCTGTATCTCTTCAAATACTCTCACGGGGTATTGACATGATTAGATATACCCTATAAAGGTATTAGTCAATATGTTTTTGTTTTTTCCTGATCTATAAAAAACTCACCGACATGTGTCGGTGAGTTTTTTATTAGTTATTTACGATCGATCAAAACAGCGGCTTTTCATCATCCGTATAACCTTCAAGCCGGAAAACTACCGGACGCACGCCGTCATTGCAGCAGGCGATGTGGACCTCGTCGTGTCCGAACACCTTGCCGCCGCCGGCCAGCGTTGTAGCCTGCAGACAGATAGCCATCCATGCCATATCGCAGAATCCCTTGGGGCATTCATTTCCGAAGGGACCGCCCGTGATGAAAACGTCACCTTCCTTCATCCTGTCGCATGGTCCGAACCCCGGAAGGGTAACATACTCATCCGCAATATCCTGAAAGAATTCCCTTTTCAGTACCGTGATCTAACATTTTTGCATTTCGTTATTCCCTACCGGTCAATACAGCTTTGCACCTGCCGGGATGTGCGGATCGACCATGAGCAGGTGGAGTTTTTCCTCCTCGCCTTCATGATGGACGGCACTGATCAGCATGCCGCAGGAGTCAATGCCCATCATCTTCCGCGGAGGCAGGTTGGTGATTGCGATGCAGGTCTTTCCGATCAGCTGTTCCGGCTCATAGTATTCCCGGATCCCGCTGAGGATCACCCGTTTTTCGGCGCTTCCGTCATCCAGCAGGAACTTCAGAAGCTTCTTTGACTTCGGAACGGCTTCGCATTCAAGCACTTTTACGGCACGGAAGTCGCTTTTCGAGAAGGTCTCGAAATCAACGAATTCCTCGAAAAGAGGCTCTATAACGACGTTGGAGAAGTCGATCTTTTCTTCACCGGGCGCTGCTTTTTCGGCTTCCTGAGCCGCCTTGCAGGCTTCCTGAGACGGGCAGGTAGAGCAGGCGCATTCGAATCCTTCGGACTTTTCCTCAGCCTTTTCGACCTTTTCCCTGTCCAGGGGCTTCATGGTCGGGAACAGAAAACATGTCCTAATTCCTCCAAAATGTCAGAACGTTCCGCAACGTAATAACGGATTTCAGAGCTT
>JAFTCS010000022.1 GCA_017454565.1 Clostridia bacterium | reverse complement strand
CATAGCCGTTGAGGGCGCAAAGCTCATCAAAGAGCTTATCGGCAGCTACGATGGCGATACCAGGTTCCGCATTGAGTATTCCCCTGAGAGCTTTTCCGGCACAGAGATAGACAATTCCGTGCGTATATGTCAGGCCGTTATGGATGTTTTCGAGCCTACACCCGAGGATCCGATCATCCTTAATCTGCCCAATACCGTTGAGATGTGCACACCCAACACCTACGCAGATCAGATAGAGTATTTCATCAAGCACCTGAAAAACAGGGAATCAGCGATCATCAGTCTGCACCCGCATAATGACAGAGGTACGGGAGTTGCCTGTGCAGAGCTTGCCCTGTTAGCCGGTGCTGACAGGATAGAGGGTACGCTTTTCGGCAACGGTGAGCGCACAGGTAACCTCGATATCGTTACAGTCGGACTGAACATGTATACTCAGGGCGTTGACCCCAAGCTGGACTTCAGCGACCTGCCCCGTTACCGTGAGATATATGAGCGCTGCACCAACATGAGGATCGGTGAGCGCCAGCCTTATGTGGGCGATCTGGTGTTTACCGCCTTCTCAGGCTCTCATCAGGACGCTATCAAGAAGGGTCTTGACTATGTAAAGGAGCATAACAGCGACAAGTGGGAGATACCCTACCTGCCGATCGATCCTGCTGACGTCGGCAGACAGTATGAGCCGGTTATCAGGATAAATTCCCAGTCCGGCAAGGGCGGCGCGGCATTTATCATGCAGCATGTGTTCGGCTATGATCTGCCAAAGGCAATGCATCCGGAGTTCGGTGCTATGGTCAAGGCTGAGTGTGACAAGCTCGGACGTGAGTTGTCTCCTCAGGAGCTTCTGGATGTGTTCAACAGGAACTACATCGACATTGAGCAGAAGCTCTGGCTGGTCAGGCACATGATAACCAACATTGACCAGGAAAAAGCGATATTCAAAGGAACTATCCATCTTGTGAAAGAGGATCGTGACGTAGAGATATACGGCGAGGGCAACGGTCCCATAGATGCTTTCTTCAAGGCTCTCAGGACGATAGGCGTAACCGGATTTGACTTCCTTTCATACAATCAGGATTCTATCTCTCAGGGTTCGGATTCCAAGGCTATTTCCTATATCCAGCTTCGCACACCTGACGGCAGGAAGATATTCGGCGTAGGCATATCAAGCGGTGTGTTCAAGGCTTCCGTCCGCGGAATACTCAGCGCCATCAACCGTTCGGGCGTTGAGCTTAATTTCACAGTCTGATAATGTCAGTGGCTATCGTCCCCGAACCCTTTTGGTGTTTCGCACTCTGCGGAGTGCGAGCAGGGACTCTGGTCTCGCCTGTCGGCTCGGTCGGTGCTTCTGCTGCGCAGAGGTCTCCACCGGAGACCCGCACCCCTGCACCCTGCAAGCCTTTGAAAAGGCTTGAGCGAAACTTTATTGTTTAATTGAACCTGAATCCGTGAAACTACCCCAAAAATATAGTTCGTTTTCGGTGGGTGTCGGGAGGGAATTTTTCGCAAAAGTCCCTCCTGACTCGCCGTCCGCAGACGGCGAAACACTCTATACTTCAAGCCGGACAGGGGGATGAATTGAAAAACAGTCCGGTGGACTGTTTTTCAAGAGGGGGAGTCCTCGCAGGGGACTCCCCCTACTGTCGGGTTGATTAAACCTACAACCCGCCGAGCAGGCGGGCAGAACGCACCCTTCGGGTGATAATTAAAGATGAAACCTTTTGATTGTAATGATCTGTTTATCCTGATTTCAGCTATTTTTTCTATTTGTGTTTCACGGATTCAGGTTGAATAAAAGCATAAAAAACAACAGACCGGAGTTCTTTTATGAACTGCCGGTCTGTTGCTTTTGTATGATTTGTCAGGCTGCTTCTCTGTAGATCTGACCCGTCACGTTTTCGATAATATCGTTTGTATAATTGTTGTGATCGAGACTGTTTTTTGGAACTATAATAAACTCGATGCCGACGTCGACCGGAAAATAGTGGTTCCTGACCGGCTCAGTGTAGTCAACCTTGAGATTGTACACTACTAATGTGCGGCAAATATTTGCGTTGACAATGTGCACATCGTTGACATACTGAGGAAATGTCTGAATATTTATGCGAAGATCATGTGTTGTAAAGAATTCACGGTTAAAACGATTTTCACGTTCACGCATTTTTTCCTTTATCATATCATTCATTTCACGTCCCGGAGTGGTGGTCAAGTCGGACATGGGGTAGATTCTATCAAGCTCTTTATCCTTGCTGATGATATCGCAGAATGTTTCATAATCCTTTACGGTGTACTCATTGTAGCTCTGTTTCTCAACATTGATGCTCGTGCTGATGAAAACTCTTCTGTCAGTTTCGGGGGGAAGCTGATCTTCGGGGCGTTTTGTAAGGATGATGTACTCCGAATCCATCTCGAAAGGATGAAGGAAAAGCTTTTCGTATGCTCCGCTTCCAAAGCAGATAGCGGCAACTATAAGCAGAGCTATTGTACAAAAGCTTCTTGAACCTAATGAAAGCTTCTTTGAAAAAATAATCACAAAGCTCACGAGCGAAGCTAATAACAGCGCAATGCAAACAACATTTCCCACATAGGAATACTCGGGAGTGACCAGAGTAGCGCAAAGCAGGGATGACGGCAGTCCCATATAAAATACTCTGCTGTCTATCTTGCGTTTTGAGTTGGTGCCGAAACTGTTATTGTACCTGATGATAAGGTAAGAACCGAGGCAGACAGCAAGAAATCCCAGAAAAATGAATCCTAACAGTACAGTGAAATAGTTGAATTCCAGAAATGGTTTTAAAACGGTGGTCGAGCTGTAATATAACGCTATTACAATGGGTGTTGTTATGACTGTCATAATGCCAAACGCAAGAATTTTATTCTTGCGTTCGTTCTTGTAGTCTACTGCGGGCTTCGGAAGCTCCTTCTTTTTCTGTATGAACTTGCCGGTGTTCAGGTCGTATGGATTTTCGCTGAACATACCGGTGTAGGGGTCGTATTCCGGTATATCGTCCGGAGCTGTATCTGTGTCTGCTGCGCTTTCAGCAGGAGCCTGTGTGTTTTCTGCAAAAATATCGGACTCAGTATTATTTGACGCAAACTTTTTATTGGTGTTATTATTGTTCATAGCGCTTATCCTTTCACAGTCCTGTTGTGTTTCGTTCTGTAATTGATGATACTATCCGAGAGTGACAATAAAGTGACTGAGAAAAATTATCATCCTGTTACAAGCACACTTTTTCCGTAGGAATCAATGACCACTATTGCAGGAAAGTCCTCGACTGTGAAACGGTAGACAGCTTCTGTGCCAAGATCTTCATAGGCAAGCAGTTCTGACTTTTTTATGCTTCTGGAGATAAGCGCAGCAGCACCGCCGATAGCCGCAAAATAAACTGCTCCGTTTTTTATCATTGACTGCACTACCTCGTCGTTTCTTGCGCCCTTGCCTATCATTCCCTTTAAACCTCTGTCAAGCAGGGCGGGAGTATATTTGTCCATACGGTAGCTTGATGTGGGGCCTGCAGGGCCTACGGCATGTCCGGGCTTTGCCGGCGCAGGGCCTACATAATATATCACCTCGCCGTCTATGTTCACCGGCAGAGGTTCGCCGCTTTGAATAAGCTCGTAAAGTCTTTTGTGGGCGGCGTCGCGGCCAGTTATGACAGTGCCGGATATAAGTACGCTGTCGCCTGCGTGAAGCTCCCTTATGGTTTCGTCAGTAAGCGGGAGTGTTATCTTTTTCATGTTGATACCTCGTTTCGTTGTGAGATTTTATTATATCTCGGTCTCCTTGTGTCTTGCGGCGTGGCAGCAGATATTTACGGCTACCGGCATGCCTGCGATATGCGTCGGGAAGGTCTCGATATTCACGCCTAAAGCAGTGGTGCATCCGCCCAGCCCGGCAGGACCAAAGCCCATCTTGTTTATCTCGCCAAGAAGCTCATCCTCAAGGGCTGCGTAACGGCTGTCAGGATTGTGTGTATTTATTGGGCGCAGAGTGGCTTTTTTGGAGAGCATTGCAGCCTTTTCAAAAGTGCCGCCTATACCCACGCCGACTACGATCGGCGGGCAGGGGTTGGGGCCTGCATATTTTACCGTATCCAGAATGAATTTCTTTACACCTTCAACTCCCGCAGACGGCGTGAGCATCTTGACAGAGGACATGTTTTCACTGCCGAAACCCTTGCAGCCGGCAAGAATGTGTATCCTGTCGCCGGGAACAATGCTTGTATAAATTATCGCGGGAGTGTTGTCTCTGGTATTCACTCTGTCAAAAACGGGGTCGCTGACTACGGACTTGCGCAGATAGCCGTCAATGTATGCCTGACGCACACCTTCCTGCACTGCATCCTCAAAGCTGCCGCCGTCCATTACAACATGGTCGCCGTACTCTACAAAGAGGACAGCCATGCCTGTGTCCTGACAAATCGGCACCTCCTCGGATGAAGCTATCTTATGGTTTTCTATGAGCTGGTCAAGAACGTTTCTGCCCACGGAAGAGGTTTCGTTTTCGCGGGCGCAGTTCAGCGCGTCAAGAATATCGCTGCCGATATTGTAGTTCATGTCCATAAAGAGCTTCTTAACGGTCTCGGTAACGACCGGGGCCTGTATTTTTCTGATATCCATTTATATTGCTCCTTTCCGTTTTTCCGAAGTAAAAAGGATGCCCGACGATATGGGCATCCCAAAAGAGTCTGAAACTGTTTTCATTCAGACATTTTCCGGCACTGACCCGGATATATCAATACTGCTTGCCCCAGTAGACCATGTGCTTTGCAGGCTTGCCGCAGCATACGCAGACATCGCTCAGGTGCTCCTCAGCAAAGGGGATACACCTTGATTTCACGCCGCCGGTCTCGTCCTTGAGCTGATCTTCACAGGCCGAATCACCGCACCACATGGCCTTTATGAAACCGGGCTTGTTGGCGGCGATGTCGAGGAACTCCTCGTGTGTACGAGCCTCAAAGGTCTTTTCCTGCAGGTTTTTGAGAGCGGCATTGTACATGCTGTCGTGTATGTCCCTGAGAGCCTGCTCTACGGCGGCTTCAATATTGTCAAGGCTGACGATCATCTTTTCGCGGTTGTCACGGCGCACCATTACGCACTGGTTGTTTTCTATGTCCTTGGGGCCGATCTCTATTCTCAGCGGTACGCCGAGCATCTCATACTGACTGAATTTCCAGCCGGGAGCCTTGTCGCTGTCGTCAAGCTTTACACGGAGATCCTTATCAATAAGGCGGCTGCGCAGCTCGTTTGCCTTATCGAGAACGCCCTCTTTTTTCTGGGCGATAGGAATAACGGCCACCTGAATGGGAGCGATTTTCGGGGGCAGCACAAGGCCGTCGTCGTCGCCGTGTACCATGATGATGGCGCCGATCATGCGTGTAGATGTGCCCCATGAGGTCTGGAACGGGTACTGGAGGGTGTTGTCGCGGCCGGCAAATTTAATATCGAAGCTGCGGGCAAAGCCGTCTCCGAAATAGTGCGAGGTGCCGCCCTGAAGAGCAACGCCGTTGTGCATCATAGGTTCTATCGTATATGTTTCCTCGGCTCCGGCAAACTTTTCCTTTTCGGTTTTTCTGCCTGTCACTGCCGGGATAGCCAGTGTCTCTTTGTAGAAGTCAATGTAGACCTGCAGCATACGCAGGGTCTCTTCTCTTGCCTCCTGCGCAGTCTCGTGCATGGTGTGACCTTCCTGCCAGAGAAATTCGGAGGTGCGCAGGAAAGGACGTGTGGTCTTTTCCCATCTGACGACCGAGCACCACTGGTTGTAGAGCTTGGGCAGGTCTCTGTATGAGTTTATGACCTTGGCATAGTGTTCACAGAAGAGAGTTTCTGATGTAGGTCTGACGCAGAGACGCTCGGTAAGCTTCTCGCTGCCGCCGACGGTGACCCATGCGCATTCGGGTGCAAAGCCCTCAACGTGATCCTTTTCCCTCTGAAGAAGGCTTTCCGGGATGAACATAGGCATATATACGTTCTCGTGTCCTGTTTTCTTGAAACGCTTGTCCATGTCCTGCTGCATGTTTTCCCATATAGCATAGCCGTATGGTCTGATGACCATGCAGCCCTTGACGCCTGAGTAATCAGCAAGCTCTGCCTTTTTTACGATATCGGTGTACCATTTTGCAAAATCCACGTCTCTTGACGTAATGGCTTCCACCATTTTTTTCTGCTGTGCCATTATGATCTTCAATCCTTTCCTTAAAAAAGAGAATAATACTTGATAAAGACTATTATATTATCCGGATAACTTTTTTGCAATAGAAAAGCGCAAAAAAATAACGGCTGCCGCGAAGGGCAGCCGACTGTGGGTGAATCACTTATTATTCTCGATATACTTAACAAGGTCATCAACTGTCTTGATGTTCTCTACCTCGTCATCGGGAACCTCTACCTCAAACTCGTCCTCGATAGACATTACCAGGTCAACAACGTCAAGTGAATCTGCGCCCAGATCATCAATGAGAGATGTTTCGGGAGTGATCTTGTCCTCTTCAACGTCGAACTGCTCGCTGAGAATAGCCTTAACCTTTTCCAGTACCATGGGTAACTCCTCCTAAAAATTTTGAAATGATAAAAATTGTGCATTGCTCTCGTAGACAACGATAAGGAATCGTGCTACAATATGAAAGCGGCATAAAACTTTAAGCCGCACAATTTTCTATACTCAAATCTTATAGGGTATTCTTTGTTTTGTCAATATATAATT
>JAFTCS010000268.1 GCA_017454565.1 Clostridia bacterium | reverse complement strand
ATATTATTATCAAGCAGATCGTTGAAGCTGATATAAGTGTTTTTACATTAAGAGGAATGATTTTTAATGTTTTCGGAAATATCGGCATTTTCATTCCCGTAGGAATTTTTATACCGGCACTTTTCAAAACGAATTTTTCTCAGACTGTATTGAGAGGATTTTTCATCTCGCTCATAATCGAGACCGTACAGCTTCCTCTTCCAAGAACAAGTGATGTGGACGACCTTATACTCAACACGGCAGGAGCTGCAATTGGATACGGAATATACTATCTATACAAGCGTCTTTCACAGAAATATAATAAAAAACAGGTCCCTTTACGATAACGGTAAAGGAGACCTGTTTTTTGCTGTTTGTTATTACTCTTCAACAGTGTATCCGTCGGGCAGTTTGAAGCTCTCTGGATCGGGAACGGATGTAAGCTTGTTGATCTTTACAGAAGAAACAGCGCCGTCCTTGTCAACGGTCGCATATCTTATGGTGCTGCCATCGTAGTAGATCTTTATGGCGGTTTTGCCGACGGCATATTCCTCACAGGTAAGGGACTCGCCCTCGTAAACCTCGGCGCTGGTTTTAACGTAGGTGAGAGGGTCACTGCCGAATATTCCTGAAATGAACGAAACTACCTTACCCGATGCCGGATTGGAATAGAAAGCGCTCTCTTTTTCGTTTGTGTCCTGAGATTTGCTGAGCTTTGCGGTTTTTGTGTTTTCGTCAAGCACATAGGTGCCGCTTTCGTTTCGGATAACCCTTATGCTCTGACCGGCAATGTCCATGCTGAACGAAGTATTAGTGCCGTCCTTGCTGACAGCGGCAGTAAAGTTCATGGTAAGACCTTTGGCTATGGAAAACTTTCCTTCTGAGTCAAGCGTCAGCGTGTCGCCGTTCAGCACATCGATAACATTGCTCTTGGTCTTGTCGGAAAACTTGTTTACATCAAGAAATCTGGCGGTAACGGTATCGCTGTAATCCTTTGTGGAATTAAAGGTGGCTTCCTCAATATCGGGGTGACTTGTTTTGCTTGATAATGGGTTTTCATCCGCACTGCTGAAAGCGCTGCTCTCTGCGTCAGAGATCATTTCCGTCTGAGACGCTGTGCTGATGCTGTTTGCAGAAGTGTTTTTGCTTTCTTTTCCGGCGCAGGCTGAGGCTGTCAGCAGCAGCAATGCGGCTATCAGTGTACAAACTGTTTTTTTCATTCTGATGCTCCTTGTCTGAGAATTCGATGGACAATAAAGGATGATGATGTCATTTATGTACTGACATCGGGAATGCGATTAAGAGGATTATATCACAGCTTTGCCGGTGATACAACTGAATAATGACGATTTTTGCTTCCTGTAAAGTAAAATTTCTCAGTTTTTGTTAAAAAATACATTGACACGGCGCGGAATTTGATTATAATATTTATTATGTAATAAATATGCTGCTGTGATGAGAAAAAGAGCAATACCGCCGTCAAAGAGAGAGGATTATTTGATGAGAGGTCCTTACGGAAGGCTGCTTGGGCTGCCTCGGAGCATTTGCGGAAAACCGCAACGCATAGCTGCGTTATGGCTGCAGAGTGGTGCGTCTTTGGCGCGCAATTTGGGTGGTAACACGGATCTTTTCGTCCCATACAGGCGAAAGGGTCTTTTTTTATTTTCTCACGGCGGCAAATGCTGAAAAAAGGGTGATAAAAATGAAATGGACAGGATTGAATGAATTAAGAGAAAAGTATTTGTCCTTTTTTGAATCAAAGGGACATCTCAGACTGCCGAGCTTCCCGCTCATACCGAACAATGACAACAGCCTGCTTCTCATCAATTCGGGCATGGCTCCTATGAAGAAATTCTTCACGGGCGAGGTGACTCCCCCCAGAACAAGGGTGACGACCTGCCAGAAGTGCATCCGTACACCGGATATCGAAAGAGTCGGCATAACCGCGCGTCACGGCACATTCTTCGAGATGCTCGGAAACTTCTCCTTCGGAGATTACTTCAAGCATGAGGCTATGGCATGGGCATGGGAGTTCTTTACCAAAGTGCTGGAGATGCCGCCTGAGAAAATATACATTTCCGTTTATGAAAATGACGACGAGGCATGGGATATCTGGACAAACGAGGTCGGTGTAGACCCCTCTCATCTGAAGAGACTCGGCAAGGAGGACAATTTCTGGGAGCACGGCGAAGGTCCCTGCGGCCCCTGCACCGAGCTTTACTTCGACAGAGGTGAAAAATACGGCTGCGGCAAGCCTGACTGCGGCGTAGGCTGCGACTGTGACAGATATGTTGAGGTCTGGAACAACGTGTTCTCACAGTTTGTAAGCGACGGTAAGGGCAAGTACGAGCCTATGGATCATCCGAATATCGACACCGGCATGGGTCTGGAAAGACTTGCCTGCGTTATGCAGGGGGTAGACAACCTTTTCCTTGTTGACACAGTGCAGAACATTATGAAGAAGATCTCAGAGTTAGTGGGCGTAACATACGGTGAAAGCGAAAAGACGGATATTTCCCTGCGTGTAATAACGGACCACATCAGAAGCACCACCTTTATGATCGGTGACGGCGTTATGCCTTCAAACGAGGGCAGAGGCTACGTTCTCAGGAGGCTCCTCAGAAGGGCTGCACGTCACGGCAGGCTCCTTGGCGTAAAGAACAGCTTCCTCTATAAGGTTGTTGATACCGTTATCCAGGAGAACGCATCCTATCCGGAGCTTTCAGAAAAGCGTGATCTTATCGTCAAGGTCATCAAGACAGAGGAGGAGAGCTTCGGCAGAACTCTTGACCAGGGATTTGCTCTGCTTGACGATATTATGAAGAAGTCCGAAGTCAACCGGATCAGCGGCGAGGACGCTTTCAGGCTCAACGATACCTTTGGCTTCCCCATAGACCTCATCAGGGAGGTTGCCGAGGAAAAGGGCTTCACAGTGGATATTGACGGCTACAATGAGCTTCTCAGGGAGCAGAAAATAAGAGCAAAGAACGCAAGAAAGAACGCCGGAGCAGACGCATGGCTCAGCGACAGCGTTGATTTCAGCGGCGTAGCAAAGACTGATTTCATAGGCTACACAGAGCTTAGCTCAGAGTCAAAGATACTTGCCATAGTTGTTGACGGCGAGAGAGTTGAGTTCGGCGGCACAGGCGATGATGTAGTCGTTGTGCTTGACAGGACTCCGTTTTACGCTGAGAGCGGCGGTCAGGTAGGCGACAAGGGCGTTATCCTTGCCGACAGGACAAAACTTGAGGTGCTTGACACCGTAAAGGACAACAACGGTATCTACATGCACCGCTGCCACATTGCAGAGGGTACAGTTGAGGTCGGTGAGACGGTTTCGGCTCAGGTCGATAAGCAGAACCGCTACTCCATCATGCGCAACCATACGGCTGCTCACCTGCTGCAGGCCGCACTCAGAAAAGTGTTGGGTACTCACGTTGAGCAGGCCGGCCAGCTTGTAGACAGCGAAAAGCTTCGTTTTGATTTTACACACTTCTCCGCTTTGACCGAGGAAGAGCTTGCTCAGATCGAGGCACTTGTAAATGAGGAGATTTTCAGCGCAGTAGACGTTGTTACAAAGGAAATGAAGATCGAAGAGGCCAAAAAGTTAGGCGCAATGGCACTCTTTGGTGAGAAATACGGCGATATAGTAAGAGTCGTTATGATAGACGATTTCTCAAAGGAGTTCTGCGGCGGCACACATATAGAGAACACTTCAAAGATAGGTCTTTTCAGGATAAAGAGCGAAGGCTCGGTAGCTTCCGGAGTAAGAAGAATAGAGGCTGTAACAGGCAGGAATGTGCTCCGCATGCTTGAGGAATACAAGAATTCCGCAGTTGAGTGCATGAAGTCGCTCAAGATAACCAACGCCGCAAACCTTCCTGCTGCCTGCGAAAACGCTGCCGCGGAGCTGAAGGAGAAGGACAGGGAGATAGACCGTCTCAACACTAAGATATCTGCAATGTCGCTGGACAACATCCTAAGCGTATCGGTTATCGAAAAGGGTGTAAGGATAATAAAGGGCAGATTTGACGGAGTGAACAGCTCCATGCTCAAGAATATGTGCGACAGGGTGCTTTCGGTCGCTCCGAAGAGCGTGGCGGTTCTCTTCACTGTTGAGGACGGCAAGGGCAACCTCGCCGTTGTAGTCGGCAAGGAGGCACAGGCCAAGGGTCTGCATGCAGGAAAGCTTATCAAGCAGGTCGCTGAAATGGTTGACGGACGCGGCGGCGGCAAGCCCGAAAGAGCTATGGCCGGCGTGGGAGACGTTTCCAAGATAGATGCAGCCCTTGAAAATGTAAACGAAATCATCCTCGGCAGTGTCAAGGAATGAAGCTGCTGTGTCAAAAATGACACAAAAATAATACAAAAAGCACAATGAAATATCTGCATCTGTCAATTTATTCACGGATATATTGACAGATGCTTTTTTATATGATAAAAATATAGTTATACGGTGCGGCATAATAGTGCTGCCGTATAATTTCAAAGTATGGAGGTAAGTGAATTGACAAGGAAACAGAAGATAGTTAAGAGGATCGTCACCCTTATCCTTTCGGTAATGCTGGTTTTCACAGCAGGCGTGTCGGTCAGCGCAGAGTCTCTCCGTGATCTTGTAGTCAGTGCGCTTGCAGAAAAAGATGATAATTCCATAAACAACTCATATATCAGTGCCCAGAGGCTCTATATCGGTGAGACGCTTGTGCTTCACGCGGCGCCTCAGGGGGTAGATCCTTCAAAATGCACCTACTCTTTCTATTTCAGGCCGAAGGGGCTGATGTGGTTCAATCTGCAGACCTACAGCGAGGTGCAGGACTGCTACTGGACTCCTACCGCACTGGGCGACTACGAGGTGTGCATCAAGGTAAAGTTCGGCCGCACCATCGGCAAAAAATACTTTGACGTAAGAGTGACCCGTGAGCTTGTGGCAAGACCTTATGTGAGTACGGCTTTCGTTCAGCTCGGAAATACGGTAGAGCTTAACGCTCAGCATGAAGGCGGCTTCGGAAACGTGAGCTGCGCGTTCTATTATAAGCCTAAGGATGACTTCTCATGGAGTACCCTCAGTGATTACGGTTCCGCCGACCTCATCAAGTGGAAGCCCACAAAAACAGGGGAATATGATCTGTGCATCAAGATCGCAGACGAGGACGGACAATACAAGGAGGGCTATTACAGCCTTACAGTCTCGGATGTTCTCCCGCGCACTCCTACCGAGTTCATAATTACCGTAAAATCACCCATTGCATCACCATATTTCTGGAAGTGCAGCTTTACGGACAGTGACATTCTTGATTATTATGTGACCGAAAAGCCCGCAGCCCTTGAGGATCTCAAGACCTATGTTCTTCTTGAGTACCATTTCCGGACAAAGGCAGCCGGCAGAACGAGTATAGACCTTTCCTACGACACCTATAACGCTGACAAGTATGCTCTTTCATACGATGTTACCGTTGACAGGAATCTCAATTACAGCATAAAGGATACTACCGGCACTTATCTTGAAAAAGAGCTTCCCAAGGCTGAGCAGGTAAGCAGCAGCTTTTCTGTCTCTGTAAGCAAGCCTGAGGCCGGCTGTATATGGACCTGCGATATCAGTGATAACCTTATCGCCGACATAGACAAGGTAGATACTCACGATTACTACGAGGATACATATAATTTCAGTGTTGTAAGAAAGGGCAGCGTTACAGTAACGCTCACCTGTAAATCTGTCAGTGAGAAAACAGACCGGTATAAGCTTGTATACGATCTGACCGTTGATGATGACCTGAATGTCAGTGTTTTCCACAAGGACGGCATCTACATTGATTACACCGAGCTGCCGGATCCTGTACAAAAAACATAAGAGGTTTCCGTAATGCTGCGTTCAGCGTTACGATCGTTTTGCAGTCTCATGCAGGAATCCTGCATCGGGGCTGCAAAACTCTTTTTCTGATATTTTTATTGTCATATTGACAAACATGATGATTTTAGTGTATTATATAGAAGTAATCAAGGACTGCTTATGCAGTTTTGCCCATAGCAAAGTGCATTTTGCAGGCTAAAAGAAAAGGGGTAATTTTTTATGGCAAATATTGATGTTACCAAATACGGTATAAGCGATGTGAAAGAGATCGTTTACAATCCTTCCTATGACCAGCTTTTCAAGGATGAGACAGATCCTTCACTTGAGGGCTATGAAAAGGGACAGGTCACTGAGCTTGGCGCTGTCAATGTAATGACGGGTATCTATACCGGCCGTTCACCCAAGGATAAGTTCATTGTTATGGACGAGAAGTCAAAGGATACAGTATGGTGGACAACACCGGAGTATCCCAACGATAACCACCCTGCAAGCGAAGAAGCATGGAAAGCCTGCAAGGAGCTTGCTCTCAAGGAGCTTTCCGGAAAGAAACTCTATGTTGTAGACGCTTACTGCGGTGCAAACAAGGATACATGCATGGCTGTACGCTTCATTATGGAGGTCGCATGGCAGGCACACTTCGTAGAAAACATGTTCATAAAGCCCACCGCCGAAGAGGCAGAGAGCTTTGAGCCTGATTTCGTAGTATATACAGCTTCAAAGGCTAAGGTAGAAAATTACAAGGAGCTTGGTCTCAAATCCGAGACAGCCGTTCTCTTCAATGTTTCCAGCCGTGAGCAGGTGATCCTCAACACATGGTACGGCGGCGAGATGAAGAAGGGTATGTTCTCAATGATGAACTACTTCCTGCCTCTCCAGGGCATAGCTTCAATGCACTGCTCTGCAAACACCGACATGAACGGTGAGCATACCGCTATATTCTTCGGTCTTTCAGGTACAGGCAAGACCACACTTTCAACCGACCCCAAGCGTCTTCTTATCGGTGACGACGAACACGGATGGGATGACAACGGCGTATTCAACTTTGAAGGCGGCTGTTATGCTAAGGTTATCGGCCTT
>JAFTCS010000267.1 GCA_017454565.1 Clostridia bacterium | reverse complement strand
GTTGACGGTTGCCAGCATGACGGAGAGATACGCTTTGTTGCTGTAGTCGGAGCCGTAATATGAGCGGGTAAATATCTTGTCTGAGCCGGATACGATTACAGATGAATAGTTTCCGTCACTGCCGACAGTGCCCTGAGCAAGCACAGGAACAAAGCCGGTGATGGCGTCCTTATATGACCAGTTTTCGTCTGCGTCAAAGGGACACACGCCCGAGTATTCGGAATACCTCAGCAGAGGTGCTGCGGTGATGCTGTTTTCAATAATGACCGGCTTGGAGTATCCGGCGATAACGGTTCTGTTCAGGTCACTGATACCGCTTGTGTAAAGATCGCTTGCATAGCTGCACAGTACACCGTCAAAGAAGTTGTCGCTGCTGCTGTTTATTCTTGAACCGTCTGCTTCAAAGGCAAAGCCTTCGCCTATACTCATGCCGTATTCTATCAGCAGACCGCCGAAGTTGGGCATAGCGTCCGTCCGTGTGGGAGAGGCTATAAACAGCAGATTTTTGCCGAATTTGCCGTTGTTGCCGAGAAATGCGGTGATCTTGTTGAGGGAGCTTATGCTTATATCCTTTGAAGGTGTGTATACTACCAAAAGCTGGGTATCCTCAGGGATATCCTGACTTGCAATGTTTATTTCCGTTACGGAGTAGCCGGTGGCTCTGAGTGTGGATTCAAAGTAGGTTCTGTCCTCGCTTGCGTTGTCAACAATGACAGCAGTTTTGATGATCTCGCCGGTGCTTACAGCAAGCACGGCGTTGTCGATCACCTGCTCGGCTCTGGATGCGGTAATGTAGCTGTAATTTCTGGAGTAGTTCTCAAAGGTGAACATATCGGAAACCTTGAGTATCCTTCTGTTGGAGCCGCTGGTCACGATAATATCGGTGGTGTTCAGGTCCTCGTTTGTATAATCACTTGTGAAAGAAGGGTTGCGCACGATATCCACATAGTTTACGTCAAGCATGCCGTCCGAGCATTTTTCCATGGCTTCGGCAAGAATGGCGGTCTGCTTGCAGTATGGGTCTATCCCTACATAGGTGTTCCTGTCGGAAAGAAATGAGATAGTTACCTTACGTTTGAGATTTTCTGCGATCTCCCTTGTTTTGTCGCTGATCTCAAAGTTCTTCATTCCCGTAATGTCCGCGGTGAGAGCAGGCAGCTTTTCGGTCATTACCGAAGCGACTACGTTCACCATAACCACGGCGATAAGCACCAGCGCCGTTATAAAGCCGGATACAAGGCTTCGTTTCATCTTCCGGCTCATACCGCCTGAGGATTTGCTTTTTGGAGAGCTTTCAGCCTTTGGACTCCTCTTTTCCTTTACGGGAGCCTTCTCCGGCTCTCCGGCATCGGGAACGTCTGTTTCATTGGCCGAATTGTCCGGACTTTCTCCGGAGGAGACTCCGGCAGCTTTAGCCTCTGTTTCAGTTGTTTCTTCAAGATTCTGTATGGTTTCGTTTTCGTTCATGTCGGCACCTCCCGTCAAGCCCATCTTCTTCTGTCGATCATCCTGTCGGTAAGGAACAGGAAAAGGACCGTAATGCTCAGGAAGAATACTATATCGCTGAAAGAAACTATACCCAGTGCAAAGCTGTTGTATCTTGACTGGAAGGATAGGGAGGATACGATGCTTTTCATCCAGTCCCATGGAATGGTCGATGCGATAGTGTCCAGCATGCTGATGAGCACGTTTGCGGCAAACGAAAGCACCGCGGCGATAACAACGCTCTCGGTAAGTGAAGAAATGAGCAGACCTATGGCGATGAATGAAGACCCCATAAGCGCAATAGCCGCCATATTGCCGATGATGATACCCCAGTCGGGAGAACCAACAAAGGAGAGTATGAGTCCGTCAACGACGTATGAGAGCAGGCATATAAGAAGCAGCACCAGCGCCGAAAGAAATTTTGCGCATACGATAGAGGCTACCCCCACAGGTGATGTGAGAAGCGCCTGATCGGTGCGGTTGTGCTTGTCCTCGGCAAAAAGGCGCATGGTGATGAGAGGTATCAGGAACAGCATGATAAAAAACATGCTCTGGAAAACCGTAGTCATGCTTGAGGTGCCGGTGAACAGGCACTGAACATAAAAGAAAATGCCGTTGAACACCATAAACGCTGCCGTAACAACATAGCCGACAGGCGAGGTGAAATAAGAGGCAAGCTCCCGTCTGAAAATTGCGTACATAGTTATTCTTTCCTCCTGTCAGTTTTGTTTTCCCGAAATGATCTCCAGATAGATATCCTCAAGGGAATGACCCGCAGGCTGCATAAGCATAACTGCATAGTCTGTTTTAGCGATAGCTCTTGAAACAGCTCTGCGCACATCCTTTTTGCTCTCTATACGGAACTCATAGCAGCCTCTTTCGGTCTCTCCGAGGGAGGATACCCTTATAATTCCGTCAATTCCTTTCAGCGCCGACTGTATACCCTGCTCACGGCCCTCAATGATAAGCCTTATCACTGTAGTATCCCGCCCGGTGCCCATGATCTGGTCTATATTTCCGGACGCTGCTATTTTGCCGTTGTTTATCATCACTATCTTGTCGCAGACAGCCTGTATCTCCGGCAGCACATGTGATGAGAGTATAACCGTATGGTTTTCGCCAAGCTGACGTATAAGGTTTCTCATCTCGATGATCTGCGCCGGGTCAAGACCTACCGATGGCTCGTCCAGAATAAGCACCGGCGGGTCGCCGAGCATAGCCTGAGCAAGCCCCACGCGCTGTTTATAGCCCTTTGAAAGATGACCGATTATTCTTTCACTCACATCGGTAAGGCTGAGGTCGCCGCATATTTTTGAGATGTGCTCATCCTTTGGCAGCCTTACTTTTTTTAGCCTGAACATGAATTCAAGATAGTTCCTGACGGTCATTTCATTGTAAAGGGGCGGTATCTCCGGCAGATAGCCTATCTTTGACTTTGCCTCCTTTGGCTCCTCCAGAATATTATTGCCGTCAATAAGTACATCACCGCTGTCGCAGGAGATATACCCGGTGATTATGTTCATGGTGGTGGATTTTCCGGCACCGTTAGGTCCGAGAAAGCCCAGTATATCGCCCTTTCTGACCTCAAAGCTTATGTTGTCAAGCGCCTGGTGCCTGCCGTAGCGCTTGCTGACGTTTCTGACCTTGATCATGCAATTTCCCTCCGATCAAATATCAATTTCCAGCACCACCGGACAGTGATCGCTTCCCAAAACGTCCGAAAGGATGTCTGCCCGGGTGATCCTGTCCCTGATCCTGTCCGAAACAATGAAGTAGTCTATGCGCCACCCGGCGTTGTTTTTTCTTGCGTTGAAGCGGTAAGACCACCAGCTGTAGCGTCCTGTTTCGTCCGGGTGCAGATAGCGGAAGCTGTCGGTAAATCCGCTTTTAAGCAGGGTATCTATCTTTCCGCGTTCTTCGTCCGAAAAACCGGCGTTGCCCCTGTTGGTTTTTGGATTTTTCAGATCTATCTCGTTATGGGCGACATTAAGGTCTCCGCAGTAAATAACGGGTTTTTTAGCGTCCAGCTCTTTGAGATAAGCAAGCAGGTCATCCTCCCATTTCATGCGGTAGTCGATCCTTTTCAGTCCGTCCTGAGCATTTGGTGTATACACGTTTACAAGGTAGAAGTTTTCCGCTTCAAAGGTTATCATACGCCCCTCGTGTGAGTGCTCGTCAATGTTCATGCCGTCATAGGTCAGGCTGACGGGTTTGTGTCCGGTAAACAAGGCTGTGCCGGAATAACCCTTCTTTTCGGCGCTGTTGAAGTATTTGTCGCAGTTTAGCGGAACCTCCGCCTGATCCGCCTGCATTTTGGTTTCCTGCAGGCATATAAAGTCAGCGTTCTGACTGTTTACAAACTCAAGAAAGCCCTTCTGCATGCAGGCTCTCAGTCCGTTTACATTCCATGAGATAAATTTCGTACATACCAGTCCTTTCGATTTTGGCAATAAATCAATTTACATTATACCACATTTATTCCTGACACATCAACCTTTTTCTGTGGAAAGCATTTGAAAGCTTTATCTTTTGTTCATACGGACGGCTGATAATATCTGACAGCATTTTTATTCCTGCCGTTCTATAATTGGATTGTAATACAGAGCCGAATACGCTCAAAGGAGGAATGTCAATGATCGACCCGGTTTTTCTGAAAAACGGTGCAGACAGGCGTACCCGTGAGATACTCATAGGAAAGCTGCTTACCGACTACGGTTTTCTCTCCCGGCAGACTATAGGCGAGACCCGCTGCTCACGGCCTATAGACCTGCTGTGCATTGGCAGCAGAAGGCGGCAGGTGCTGTTTGCATCGGCTTTCCACGGCATGGAATGGATAACCACCCTGGTGCTGCTGCGTTTTATGGACGAGCTGTGTGAAGCCGTAAAAAAGGGAAAAAGCATGTGCGGCGTCAGAGTGGGTACCTTTCTCAATCAGAGAGGTCTGGCAGTGGTGCCCTGTGTGAACCCTGACGGAGTTGAGATCCAGCTGCATGGTGCGGAATGTGCAGGCGGTTACAAGGAGCTTGTCAGACAGGTAAGCGGCGGAGATACCGCACACTGGCAGGCGAATGCGGCAGGTGTGGACGTGAATCATAATTTTTCCGCAAACTGGGAAGAGCTGCGCAGGGCAGAAACCGAAAGCGGAATAGATTCTCCGGCACCGACAAGGTTTGGCGGCGCTTATCCCGAAAGTGAGCCGGAGAGCAGGTCGCTTGCGTCATACTGCCGTACGGGAAATATAGACCACGCCCTTGCGTTTCACAGTCAGGGCGAGGAGATCTACTGGGATTTCGGCACCTACCGCGACCCCGAAGCTCTGAAAATGGCAAGGATCATGTCATACTCAAGTGGATATACCATATCCGAGCCTGAGGGACTTGCCTGCGGCGGAGGCTTCAAGGACTGGTTCGTAGAAAAATTCAGACGTCCGGCATTTACTGTAGAGGTCGGTCTGGGTGAAAATCCGCTTCCGGCAACCGACACCGAAGGAATATACAAAAAACTCCGTGAAATGCTTGTGTTGGCAACTGTTCTTTAGAGTCTGTATTTTTCGGTGAGCTTTCCCGAGGAAGTCTGATGTATAAGGCTTGATAATTGCCCGAATCTGTGCTATACTTTTGCTATTGAACTTCAAAAGACATCTTTTTTCTTGAAAGGAAGTTAAAATATGAAAAAAAGAAAGGGGACGGCGATCGTTTTTGCCGTACTTGCTCTTTCGGTTGTACTCAGTGCCTGCGCTAAAAGCGGCAGCAAGACCGAAAGCAGCACAGAATCTTCGGCTGTATCACAGGAGAGTACCGCGGATGTGTCACAGACATCACTGGAATCGGCTGTAAGCAACGAGGCTTCAAAGGAGCAAAGCAAGGTTTCTGAGGCTTCTCAGATCAGTGAAAGTCCGGAAGAAAGCTCAGCAGATGAGAGCAGCAAGGAACAAAGCAAGGTTTCTGAGGCTTCTCAGATTAGTGAAAGTCCGGAAGAAAGCTCAGCAGATGAGAGCAGCAAGGAACAAAGCAGCGAGGTATCCGCCGATGAACCGTCGGAGCAGAGCAGTCAGGAGTCCGAGAGTGAGCCGGGATATTACTTTGACGACGAGCAGATATCAGTGGATTATCACCATGCAACAGAATTTACGGATGACGATACATTTAACAGCCTTTTTGCGCAAAACGATATAGACAAAGCCCTCAATGACGAGCTGAAAATGGCGGAATCCGTAATTGAAATGAGGAGCATCACCCAGAAATATGCCGAGCAGTGGAAGTCAGAGCAGCAGGAGGCCTATCTGAAGCTTTACGACCAGCTTCAGGAGCTTCCGGAAGAGCAGGAAAAGCTTGTGGAATCACAGAGCAGCTGGAACGGCGAGCTTGATGCTGAGCTGCAGAAGTTTATTGACGAAGCTTCATCCGCGGGCAGCAGCGGCATGCTTGCGGCGGATTCGGCAATACTGAATTACTATAAAGGCAGGGCGGCAGTGCTTTACTATCAGATATACCTGCTTAGAGGCAGCTATGATATGAATTGAACCGCGAAAAAATACAACAGAGGAGGAACAGCCTATGAAAAAAACGAGATTAAGCTTTCTTGCTGTTTTTATGGTAATGGCGGTGTTTGTTGCGGCTCTCTCGGGCTGCAATATGGAGCTGCACAACAGGAACGACCAGTATGTTTCGGATGTAAAAAAGCTGGTGAACGAATCTGTGAATTTCACAAGAAAGCTGAGACAGCAGGATGAGTCCTTCGACTGCAAAGACAGCGAAAAGCTCAGGGGTTATCTTCTTGCTGCTGACGACCTTATAAATACTCTTGAGAAGATACAAAAGCTCCGTCCCTCTGATGAATTTGACGAGTACGACAATCAGCTCAAGGAGGATTCCCGTTCTGCACTTACGCTCATTTCTCAGATAAAGGCCATGGTGGTGTATGCCGGCGAAAACGGTGACGACTCCATGTATAAGCGTGAAAGAGACGGATACTTTGCAGACTACTATGAGCACTATGACAACATGAAGAACATCTCCTCAGAGATACAGACCTACTGGAGAAACGCATGATTATACAGTCCGATGAGACCGCAAGGCTTCATCGGACTTTTGCTTTGACACACGATAGAGTCATATTGGTACGGATCGGATATGAGTATGTAAAAATATTGTAATAAACCTTTGATTATTATTGCTGTATGTGGTATAATAAACTATATATAGGCAAATCGTGAAAACAGAACAGGCTTTGCTTTTATTGAGGGTGATGTAATGAAAAACGTCCTTACTCCCAGCAGAAAGAAAATACTTGATTACCTTAAAATTGCGGCAGCCGAGAACCGGGCGCCGTCTGTAAGGGAAATATGTGAGGCTACCGGACTGAAATCAACCTCGACAGTCCATTCACATCTGAATATACTTGAAGAAAACGGATATATAACCCGATCCGGCGGGCACCGATCTATAAGGATGGCAGACTCCGAGCCGTCTGTTGCTGTGCCGGTCATCGGCAGAGTCACGGCAGGAATTCCTGTCTACGCATTTGAGGAAGTGACCGGACACATACCTTTCCCGGCGGCAAAGGCGGCAGGACGTGAGCTTTTTGCCCTGAATGTCTCCGGAGAGAGTATGAGGGATATCGGCATTCTTGACGGCGACATTGTTATCTGTGAAAAAAACCCCTCAGCGGAAAACGGCGACATTGTGGTCGCTCTCATAGGTGATGAAGCTACGGTAAAGAGCTTCTACAGGGAAAACGGTCATTTTCGGCTGCAGCCCCATAACCCGGATTTTGACCCTATAATAACCGATGAGCTTAGTATTCTCGGCAGAGTCATCTCACTCTACCGTGAATACGGATAATAAAAAATCTCAGAAAGTGTGAATCTCCGATGATATTTATGAAAAGAAAAATCAGGTCCGGCTGCCGCATAATAACAACAGTGCTCAGTCTTGTCATACTTGCCCTGACGCTTGTTGCAGGAATCCCCCTCAGTGTCGGTGCGGCAACAATAATCGACAACGGAGATTATGTTTTCCGTGTGATCGATGACGGCAAGAGCGCAGAAATAATACAGTACATAGGCAAGAGCCTGTATGTTTCCATGCCTGCGACAGTTGATAAATACAAGGTCACAAGGATAGGCGCTACCGCTTTCATGTACAATGACACCATGAAAGAGCTTGAGATACCCGGCTCGGTAGAGACGATAGGCTCAAATGCCTTTGCAAGCTGTACGGCTCTGCGCAAGCTTGAAATAAACGGAAACGTTGAGGATATAGAGGAATGTGCTTTCATGAACTGTACCTCACTTGAAACAGTGACTATCAATGAGGGCGTTATGAATTTCGGTGATTCGGTATTTTCAGGCTGTTCATCACTGAAAAGCATAGTTTTCCCGAACAGTACCCTCACAATAGGCAAGTACGCCCTCTTCAACTGCTCGTCTCTGGAAAACATAACCATTCCTCCTACTATAAATGAACTTGGCGGTTATGCTCTTGAGGGCACAAAATGGATGAAAAACCAGAAAAGTGATTTTGTGCTGGCAGCAAACGGTATACTCATCCGCTACAACGGCAAGGAAAAGAGCAGGAGCCTCCCGGACAGTGTACAGCGCATAGGAGATTATGCCTTTGCCGGCAACAAGGAGATAGACACCATACTTCTTCCGAGAACAGTGACCGCTGTAGGCAAGTCGGCCTTTGAGGGCTGTGAATCGCTTACGTCCGTCACTCTGCCGGACGCCGTGACAAAAATAGGGGAGAAGGCTTTCGCAGGCTGTACCTCGCTTAATAATGTTATTCTCCCGTCAAAACTCAGAGAGCTTGAAAAATCAATTTTTGCGGGATGTACCTCACTTACTGCCATAACCATTCCGGGTACTGTTGAGAAAATATGCACCAAGGCTTTTGAGGGCTGTACCATGCTCAAAAATGTAAAGCTCCAGAACGGCACAAAGACAATTGAGGAGCTTGCCTTTGCAAACTGCACCTCTCTCGGCAGGATAATCATACCTGAGTCTGTCACCGACCTTCACTCGGCGGTATTCACTGATTGTATAAACCTTACAAGGGCAGAGTTCAACGGCAGCGCAGAGATACCGGCGTTGCCTTTCTCCGGCTGCAAGAACCTTGACGAGGTGGTTTTCTATAAAAATCCCAACGGTATCAGTGAATATGCCTTTGTAAATAACGGCAATTTAGTGTTTTACAGCGATGAAAGTCTTGCTGTGCAGGAATGTGCCCGCAAACTGAAGGCTAAAAGCGAGAATATAAAGAATCTGCCGCCTTATGTTGACAGGGGCATAATTGAGCAGTCAGGCGAAGAGGAAGAGAAAAGCGGCTTCTCAGGTACATATACGCTTATCGTGGTAATGATCGTTATCGTAGATGTGGCTGTTATCGTCCTGTTTAGCTTCTATATACTCATTTTTGGCAACAAAAAAAAGAAGAGAAAGGCTGCAGACCGGAATCCGGCGGATAAATCCGATACAGCAGGTCAGGCTGACAGCAGACCGGTAAAACGCAGCATCCCGTCAGATACACCCAGGCGCAGGCCGGCTAAATCTGCGGCTGATACAGAAAGCCGCAGGATACACCAGAGTCACAGTGCGAAAAAGCCTCAGTCCGGATCATCGGGTCATACACCGAGTGCCCGCAGGCAGAGCAAAAAAATCGATGACAAGCGCAAGAACTGATAAATCCATACAAAGGAGTGCAACTCACTTTGAAAAAGAAAAAACAGCCGGAAAATCCGGATGTAATAAGACTTCTGAAAAAAAAGAAAAAAGGCCTGCTCAGGATAGTATTCAGCCGGTTCGGAATAACCGCACTTTTGCTGGTTATTCAGCTGATTATCCTTGCCACGCTGTTTTTCTGGTTCGATGAAGACCTCGAATATTTCGCCCTGGCGTCCACCACATTCACTCTGCTGATAATGCTTCACCTCTTTATGCTGGATATGGAATCATCCGCAAAACTCACATGGATGTTCCTGCTGACTCTGGTACCTCTTCCGGCTGCCATTATGCTGTTGTTTACCGAAAAGGACAGCGGACACAGCCGCATGAGCAGACGCCTGCAAAGGCTCATAAGGGATTCCAAGGGTTCCATTGCTCAGGAGGAGTCCGTTCTCAGGGATCAGGATGTAGTGGAAAGTTCGGCTGACTCACTCTGCCGTTACCTTAATCTTTCCAACACATTTCCGATCTACAACGCGTCACAGGCCACTTTTTTCCCGTTGGGGGAGTACAAGTTCAAAGCCATGCTTGACGAACTCAAAAAGGCGGAAAAATTCATATTTTTAGAGTATTTCATTATTGACGAGGGACTGATGTGGGGAAGCATCCTGAAAATACTTGCAGACAAGGCTGCTCAGGGGGTAGAGGTGCGCGTTATGTATGACGGCATGTGCGAGATCTCCACACTCACCTCGGATTACCCAAAGCGTCTTGAAAAATTAGGCATAAAGTGCAAGTCGTTTTCTCCGCTGACGCCGTTTATCTCTACACAGTACAACTACCGCGATCACAGGAAGATTCTTGTAATAGACGGCAAGGTGGCTTTCAACGGAGGCGTGAACCTTGCGGATGAATATATCAATGAGATCGTCCGTTTCGGACACTGGAAGGACACGGCTCTGATGATAAAGGGCAAGGCGGTGGACAGCTATACCCACATGTTCCTTCAGATGTGGCACCTTACCGAGCTTAAAAAGGATCTGGACTGGTCGGCGTATTTCGGTCTTGCGGATGCGCAGGAGAATGACGGATATATCATTCCATACTGTGACAGCCCTCTTGACAAATTCAAGGTGGGAGAGACCGTTTATATGGACATTCTTAACCGCGCTAAGAGCTACGTTCACATAATGACGCCATACCTTATCCTTGACAATGAGCTGGAAATGTCGATAACATACGCCGCTCAGCGAGGTGTAGACGTCAAGCTCATACTTCCCGGAATACCTGACAAGAAAATGCCCTACGCTCTTGCGAAAACTCACTACAAGCATCTTCTGGACTGCGGCGTGAAGATATATGAATATACTCCCGGTTTTGTTCATGCCAAGGTATTTGTAAGCGATGACGAAAAAGCGGTTGTGGGCACTATCAACCTTGACTACCGCAGTCTTTACCATCATTTTGAATGCGCTACCTATATGTTAAAAACCGGCTGTATCCCCCAGATAGAGGAGGATTTTGAGGATACTCTCGAGAAGTGCAGTGAGGTCACTTATGAGACAATTAAGAAAACCAGGCTTTCGTATAAGATAAGGGGCGGAATAATGAAGATCTTTGCGCCGCTTATGTAACGGCATGTCAAAAATCGGCTTTTTCTGACAGATAACATCTATTAATTTGTATTCTTCTATTCTGTTTTATTGAATTATGTGATATAATAAATCTGTTGTAAGCGAAAAAATGATCGTTCAATAAAAGGGTGTGTATATGGTGGTCAGCAAGTCAAAAAAGAAACTGATACTGGTAATAGTGCTGATCGTTGGTATTGTTCTTGCAGTCATGGGCATCAGGAGAATGCTTTTCGGGTTTGCAGCCCAGAATCCGATGATATACGGATATCTGAGCCTTGGTTTCGTTTTATTTATTCTTATCGTTGTTGCTCTTGCAAAGTCGGCTGCAAACAGGTCGGATTCTATCGGCAGCGACGGAATGAACAGCGAAATGAGAAAGTATATGATCCTTTTAGGCGACAAGCCTTCCAATGACCCGGATAAATATGTGGCGAAAAAATGCCCCAACTGCGGAGCACCCATCGACCCCACAAGACCGAATTACTGCAACTTCTGCCGTACAAAGTTCATCGACACCACTAAAAAAGAGAATGAGCATCCTATCCACCATGATGATTTCAACCCGACACGCTACTATGACGAAAACTTTACCGGCTACAGCATCCGTTCCGGTAAAGAACATCGTCCCGGCAGCGTAAACCATAACGGCGGATATAACAACGGGTACAACAATACGGGATATAATAACAGCTGCAATGATAACCGTAACAGCTATAATAACAGCTACAATAATGACTACAGCAACATCGGCTGCAATAACATTGGCGAGGATGGTTTTCTTGGAGGATACGGCGATGGCGGGAATTACGACTTTAACGGCAACGACCATTTCGTCTGATCATATGCGGATGTTCTGAAAAGGAGGAGTTCAATGTGAAAAATCGGATATTAAGAGTGATGTTTGCCCTGACTATGGCATGCGGAGTGATAATGTCGTCTTCGCTCTGTGCAAATGCGGTGAAGATCAGGATAAGGACAAGCAGCAACAACGTATGGGTAATTATTCCGTCTGTTATCATTGCAATAATTCTTGTTATCATTGGTATAATAACCAGCAAAAAGAAGGGCACCGGCAAATACAATAAGAATAACCCATACAAAAATATGGATCTGTACAAGAATAAAAATGACCCGATGAACAACAGTTCCTTCGATAATCAGAATACCTCATTCGGCGGAAACAGCGGCTACAGCAATCAGAACACCTCATTCGGCGGAAACAGCGGCTACAGCAATCAGAACACCTCATTCGGCGGAAATAACGGCTACAGCAATCAGAACACCTCATTCGGCGGAAACAGCGGCTACAGCAATCAGAACACCTCATTCGGCGGAAATAACGGCTACAGCAATCAGAATACCTCATTCGGCAGTTCAGGCAAAAGCAGTACATACAGTACAGGCACCGGTTTTGGTGAGCATAGCTTCGGAAGTATGGATGATTACGGCAGCCAGAGCAGCGGGAGCTATAATGACAGCTATGGAGGATTCAGCGGCACCGGCAAACCGTTTGAAGACCTCCCTGACGGAAGCTTTGACAGCGGATTAGGAAACGGATTTGCAGATAACGACCCGAACAATAAAAACTGGTAAACAAAGAACCACAGTCTCATCTGATGAGCCTGTGGTTTTATTATGCCTATATAAAAATACAAGTTTTTTTTGGAAAGGGGTCCGGGGGAGAACCCTTTTTTCAAAAAAGGGTTTCCCCCAGAGAAGCAGCAAACAGCAATTATATCTTATGGCGGAGACGGTTGATGAGTACCCAGATCTCGTGGACAACGAGGGGGGCAAGTGAAAGGGCGATAACGAAGAGCCACATGTCCCATGTCATACGGCAGGTGCCGAAGAGCTCCATGAGGAAAGGTACTTCGGTGACAACGACCTGACCTGCAATGCCAAAGAAAAATGCAAGTATCATTATCTTGTTGTCCAGGTGGTTGAAACGGAAGATCGAACGGTCGGTGTCGCGCATGCCTATGGCATGGAAAAGCTCCGCTACGGCAAGAGTACAGAAAGCAAGGGTCTGTGATCTGGTGAGGATATCCGGGTCGTTGAAGGCCTTGTAAAGACCGTCAAAGGTGAAGCCTGCGCCGCTTGAAATAAGATTGCTGACAGGTGTGAAGAGGAAAGCCACCAGAGTTACCAGAGCGATGACAATACTGTAAATGCCAACCTTGGCATATCCGCCGCCGGCGAAAATTGACTCGCCGTTTTTGCGCGGGCGCTTGCTCATTACATCGGAGGAGGAGTTGGGGTCTACACCGAGAGCAAAGCAGGGGAGAGAGTCGGTAAGCAGGTTTATCCAGAGGATGTGCACTGCCTGCAGCGGTGCAGCAAATCCTGCAACTATAGCTGCAAACATGACCAGTATCTCACTGACGTTTGATGAAAGCGCAAAGAGAATGGATTTCTTGACATTCTCATAGATATTGCGGCCTTCCTTTACGGCCTTTTCGATAGTCGTGAATTTGTCGTCCTGGAGGACGATATCGGCAGCACCCTTGGCAACGTCTGTGCCGGTGATACCCATGGCAACGCCCACGTCTGCGGCTTTAAGTGAGGGAGCGTCGTTTACGCCGTCGCCGGTCATGCTGGCAATATTGCCGTTTGCCTGTATAGCCTTTACGATCTTGACCTTGTGTTCGGGTGAGACTCGTGCAAAGATGGAGAGTCCGGGAGCCTTTTCCTTCAGTTCCTCGTCAGTCAGCTCGTCAAGCTCGTGTCCCATAATGCACTCGGAGGGCTTTTCGGCAATACCAAGCTTTTTTGCGATGGCAAGGGCGGTATCTTTGTGGTCGCCGGTTATCATAACAGTCTTGATGCCGGCTTTCTTGAAGGTCTTTATGGAGTTTACTACCTCGGGTCTTTCGGGGTCGATCATACCGATCATGCCGATGTAGGTTAGATTCTGCTCCACAGCCTCTTTGTTGTCCTCGCGGATGGCGAGTGACAGTACGCGAAGAGCGTCGTTTGACATCTCCGACATGGTCTTGTTGATGAGGGCGATATCACCGGCACCGATCTCCTTTACCTTGCCGTTTATCATAATATGGCTGCACCGTGAAAGAAGCTCATCGGTTGAGCCTTTGGTATAGGAGATACACTTGCCGTCAGACAGGGTGTGAACGGTAGTCATAAGCTTTCTGTCTGAGTCAAAGGCTTTTTCGTTTATTCTCGGGTTTATCTTTTCGGTGTCGGATTTTTCAATGCCGTAACGCTTTGCAAAGGCGACAAGAGCGGTCTCGGTGGGGTCGCCCACCTCTGTTCCGTCGGAAGCAATGCTTGCATCATTACAGAGCATGAAGCCTTTAAGCAGTATATCGTGAGTCTTTGTGTCAAGCTTTTCAAGGTCAATGTATTCTCCGCTTTCAAAGGCGCGTACCACCGTCATCTTGTTCTGGGTCAGAGTGCCTGTCTTATCGGAGCAGACATAACTGACAGCGCCTAAGGTTTCAACGGCAGGCATGTTTTTGACAATGGCGTTGACCTTTGCCATACGCTGCATGCCCAGCGCCAAAACAATGGTAACAATGGTAGGTATGCCCTCCGGAATAGCCGCAACAGCTAAAGAAACAGCCGTTTCAAGCAGGGGGAGCACCTCTCTGCCCTGAATAAGACCAATTCCGAAAACTATGGCACAGATAACGATAACGCCGATACCCAGCACACGGCTGAGACCGTCCATACCCTTCTGCAAAGGAGAGGGCTTGTCCTTTTCCTTGCCGACCATATCTGCGATCTTGCCGATCTCGGTGTCCATTCCGGTGTGAGCGACTTCGCCGACACCTCGTCCGTAGGTTACTATGGTGGTCATATATGCAAGGTCAAGCCTGTCGCCTATACCTGTCTTTTCGTTGGGAACGAACTTTTCGTCCTTTTCGACGGCAACGGATTCACCCGTAAGAGCCTTCTCGTCTATCATAAGGCGGGCGGTTTCCAGCAGCTTTAGGTCGGCCGGAACCTGTTTGCCTGCTTCAAGCACAACAATATCGCCCACAACAAGCTCTTCCGATGAGATCTCTTTAGTTTCTCCGTCGCGGATGACAGTGGCTTTGAGCACGGACATTTTTTTCAGAGCGTCAAGTGCTTTCTGAGCCTTGCCCTCCTGTACCACGCCGATTATTGCGTTGGCAATGACTATGACAAGCATGATGATAGCTTCTCCGTAGTCGTGCAGAATAAGGGAGATTATGATCGCTGCCGCTAAGATAGCGTTGGTGAAATTGAGGATCTGTTCAAGGAACATTCTGAACACGGTCTTGGGCTTCTCTTCCTTGAGACAATTCCGCCCGTTTTTGGCAAGCCGTTCATCGGCTTCTTTTTGAGTAAGTCCTTTGTAGCTTTGCATAGTCCTGCCTCTTTTCGGTTATTTTGTGCAGCTGCTTTTTACCGTTCGTGAAAGCGCTGCTATCTGAAATATATTTTATATTATTTCAACAAGAAAATCAATAATACTTTGAAAATCTATGTTCAACATTTGTAAATTTTTGTGTTCAGATAAGGTCAGCCTGCTGCAAAAAGTCTGTTATAGGGTTACGGTAAATTTCATCCATTTACCGTATTCGCTCTGTGCCGTTATCCTGCCGCCGTGAGCTTCAACACTTGCCTTTGCGATGGCAAGCCCCAGACCGTAGCCGCCGCTTTTGCTGTTGCGCGCTTCGTCACGGCGGTAAAAGCGCTCGAATATCTTGTTGAGTTGGTCCTTAGGTACTCCTGTGCCGGTGTTGTATACTTCAATGATCCTTTTGTTGGAGTGCATATACAGCCTTGCGGATATTTTCCCGTGTTCATCGGAGTATTTTATGGCGTTGT
>JAFTCS010000266.1 GCA_017454565.1 Clostridia bacterium | reverse complement strand
GGTAGCTTTAGCTTCGACTACCATGTAATCGTCATTGGAAAAACTTACAGACCATACCAGTATACCGCTGGTATCGCCGCTTTTCAGCATATTGACCACAAGCTCGGGTCCTCCGCCGTTATAAATAAACTCTTTGATGCTTACCAGATTTGAGGTTGACGCCTCAGGAGATACCACCTTGATCGGAATAGACTGATCGAAAGAAATATCCGAAATGCTTTTTGTGGGCGGCGCAATAGATATGACAGCACTGATCTCGCCGATCTTTGATACTGCACTTTTAGGATCTGATGACTTTTTGCTGCCGAAGCCTGTGCCGCAGCCTGTCATAAAGCCGACAGAGGATATCAGTGTGAGGAACACTGCGCAAAACGCAAGTCTTTTTTTCATGTTATTTATCATTCCTTTCATGGTAATTGTGAATAACTATTCAGATTATATCACTGATATTATGCACTGTCAATAACATACAAAAAAAACGCAGCAGATTTTTGTTCAGTCTGCCGCATCTTCGGTTCATTCTATTGTCATTGTAGCTCTGGCGTTCAGGTCGGAAGAGGCTGTGTTTCCGGCAAGATATTCGTAATATCCCTGTGCGCCGACCATGGCGCCGTTGTCTCCGCAAAGCTCTATGGGCGGGTAAAAACATCTCCAGCCGCGTTTGCTGCACTCTTCGGATATCCTCCTGCGCAGAAGTGAGTTTGCCGATACTCCTCCGGCTAACACAAGGATCTTGTATCCAAGCTCCTCAGCCGCTCTGATAAAATTATCCGTCAGACTATCGACCACAGCCTTGCGGAAGGCTGCAGATAGATCGTTCACCGGCAGACTGATGCCCTTTTGTGAAGCGTTATGAATAAGGTTTATCACCGCCGTTTTCAGTCCCGAAAAGCTGAAATCATAGGGCGCACCCTCTACTTTTGGGTGCGGCAGCCTGAACGAAAGCGGATCACCCTCTTCGGCAGCCTTGTCCAGATGTATTCCTCCAGGATATGGCATACCCATGGTACGGGCAGCCTTGTCAAAAGCTTCTCCGGCGGCGTCATCTCTTGTTTTGCCGATGACCTTCATATCGGTGTAGCCTTTGACTTCAACAATATGGCTGTGACCGCCAGACACCACCAGACACAGAAAAGGCGGCTCCAGCTCCTTGTGTGCAATGTAGTTTGACGCGATATGAGAGCGCAGGTGATGCACAGGCACAAGCGGCAGTCCGGAAGAAAGCGCCAGACCCTTTGCAAAATTTACGCCGACTAAAAGCGCACCTATAAGTCCCGGAGCGTAGGTTACAGCAATGGCGTCAATGCCGCTAAGAGTAACGCCGGCATCCTCAAGAGCCTTTTTTACAACGCCATTTATGGCTTCGCAGTGTCTGCGTGAGGCTATCTCAGGTACAACACCGCCGTAGAGCTTATGTTCCTCCACCTGAGACGCCACCACATTGGAAAGCACCTGTCGTCCGTCCTCGACTACGGCAGCCGCAGTTTCATCGCACGAGCTTTCAATGGATAGTATTTTCATATATTCAGTCCTCTTTTAAAAGTTCTTCGTCATTATAAGAGCATGCTCTCTGGGCAGTCTGTAAAAGTCCTTTCTCAGTCCCATTACCTCAAAGCCTAACTTGCGGTAAAGGTTTATCGCGGCATAGTTAGACTCCCTTACCTCAAGGGAGATAAACCCTGTTCCCATGGCATCGGCAGTGAGTATGGCTATCTTCATCAGAGCCTTGCCGACACCCTGCTTCCGGTACTCCGGAAAAACCGCGATATTATTAATAAAGCAGCTGTCACTTATAACCGAAACGCCCACATAGCCAATGACCTTGTCGTCATTCAGAGCCACAAAAAAATATGAAGTTTCGTTTTCCAGTGCATCCTTAAGGTTTTCAACTGTCCAGGGTGTTGAAAAGCAAGTCTTTTCAAGCTCTGCAACCACATCAACATGCTCCTGCTCCATCTTTGCAATTGTCAGGTTAATCATATCATTTCACTTCTCACATCCGGAGTCATTCATTTTCAGAGTACCGTCGTCAAGCTTTTTCTTCACTATCTTACAGAACTCGTCAATAGACTCCTCAATAAATTTCCGGCATCTGCGGTAGGTCGCAATGTCAGACCCATACGGGTCAGGAACGCCTCCGCCAAGAATATATATTTTTTCTTTAGGCACACCTATCATCAGCAGTGTTTTGGCATGCTGCTCAGTCATTACCACAAAGATATCCGCAACACACAGATCCCTTTCCCTTATAGGGCGCGGTACATGGTGGCTCAGATCAAGTCCTATCTCATTACAGACAAGCTGAGCATTCTTAGATACTCCCGAGTCGCTTATAAATCCGAGAGCTGCGCTGCTGAATATGCTGTATATCCCATATTCTTTGGACTTCTGCCCGTAAATAGCCATTGCCATAGGGCTTCTGCAGGTGTTTCCCGTGCACACAAACAATACATGAAGCATCGTATCTCTCCCCCTCAGTTTTTTGTAATTCATACTATTCTCAAACAATTTTTTGAGCAATAGATGTCAGGGGCAAGGCCCCCTAACCCCCAAAGAATTTTGCTCTCTGCGGAGAGCGACCAGGGGCGCTGCCCCATGGCCCCCGCAGCCTTTGAAAAGGCTGGCGAAACTTCCGGATCATTGTCTTCTTTTTAATTGATAAGATTATCAATCAACCCTTAGCGTCATACCATGTCTTTCCGGTTCCTGCATCGGCGGTGAGCGTGAGAGAAAGCTTTACGGCATTTTCCATTTCCTCGCTCAGCAACTTTGCAGCCTTTTTGGCTTCATCCTCGGGAGCCTCTACGATCAGCTCATCGTGTACCTGCAGGATGAGCCTTGACTTCATGTTCTCCCTTTTAAGCCTGTCATAGACCTTTATCATGGCGATCTTTATAATATCAGCCGCCGTACCCTGAATGGGCATGTTCCTTGCCACTCTTTCACCGAAGCTTCTCATATTATGGTTTGATGAATTAAGCTCCGGCAGATATCTCCTTCTGCCGAACATGGTGGTGACATAGCCGTTCCTCTTGGCGTTCTCCACCACGTCCTTCATATATTTGTCAATACCTGAGTACAGCGCAAGATAGCCTTTTATATAGCTGTCGGCTTCCTTTACGCTCACTCCTATATCCTTTGAAAGCGAAAAGGCGCCTATACCATATACTATTCCGAAATTGACCGCCTTGGCACGGCTCCTGAGCAGGGGAGTGACCATAGACTCCGGCAGACCAAACACCTTTGCCGCTGTGCTGGTGTGTATATCCTGTCCGCTTTTGAAAGCCTCAAGCATGTTGTTGTCATTTGCAATATGAGCAAGCACCCGAAGCTCTATCTGTGAGTAGTCCGCATCTACCAACAGACAGCCCTCATCAGCCACGAAAAAGCGTCTCAGCTCCCTGCCTCTTTCCGTCCTTACGGGAATATTCTGCAGGTTAGGCTCGGTAGAGCTTATTCTTCCTGTGCGGGTCTCTTTCTGGTTAAAGCTTGAATGTATCCTGCCGTCTGCGCCGATAACCTTTACAAGTCCGTCGCAGTAGGTGGATTTCAGCTTTGCCAGCGCCCTGTATTCAAGTATCTCGTCAATTATGGGATGGTAGCTTCTCAGCTCTTCAAGTACCTCTGCATTTGTGGAATATCCGCTTTTGGTTTTCTTTTTCGCTGGAAGTCCGAGAGTCTCGAAAAGCACCACCGCAAGCTGCTTGGGAGAGTTGATGTTGAACTCTGTGCCTGCATGCTCATATATCCGGTTCTGCAGCTCGTCAATACCCCTCTGCATTTCCGCGCCGTAAGAAATTATGCCGTTCCTGTCCACCATAAAGCCGGCGTTTTCCATAGACGCTAACACTCTTGCCAGGGGCAGCTCTATTTCATTCAGCAGCTTGGTCTGCTGATTATCCTCTATCTCCTGTTTAAGCTTCTTTGTCAGCGGGATAAGAATTGCCGCTTTACATTCCCTGTCACACTGACACACCGTAACTGCATATTTCTGCGCGAGCCGTTCAATGGAATAATCCGACGAATTCGGGTCAAGCAGATAACCTGCCAGTCCGGTGTCAAAAACGATACCCTTACAGTCAATGCCGTTTTTCTCCGCCGCCGCAAATATGGGCTTTGAATCGTCAGTGCATTTCTGTATGGTTTCGTCCGAGAGAAGCTTGTCGGTAAATTCCGCAAAACCGGGTAAAAGCTGGTCAAGCCCCCAGACCTCCTTACCGTCTGAAAGCTCCATAGCGTTGATGCCGTTTTCATCCGTACCTGCGGTCAGAAAGACTGTTTTCCCTTTCAGGCTTTCGTAAAGTGCTGTCATGTCTGCGCTGTCGCGGTACATAAGAACAGTCTGCTCTTCCTTTACTTCATCTGGAGCCTGCTCTATGGCTATGCCGTCAAGCCCTGTCTTTTTCATAAGAGAGAAAAGCTCTAACTTTGCCATGAATCCTGCGGCAGCCGCTTTGTCAGGCTCGCATATCGCATAATCCTCAAGCTTTGTGTCAATGGGCGCGTCCTTTCTTATGGTTCCGAGCATCAGGCTCATATAGGCGCTGTCCCTGCCCTCTTCCAGCTTTTTGCGCATTGCCGGGCGTATATCAGGAGAGTCTATATTTTCATATATACCGTCAAGGCTCCCGAATTTAGCTACCAACTCGCCGGCGCCCTTCTGACCGATACCCGCAATACCGGGTATACAGTCTGAGGTGTCGCCCTGAATTGCCTTTATATCAATAAGCTGCTTCGGCGCAACTCCGTAAACCTCTTTTATTTTCGCCTCGTCATAGAAAGTCACCTCAGGCTTGCCAAGCTTGGTAGAGGCTATTCTTACTGTGACGTTACCCGACACAAGCTGCAGGCTGTCACGGTCTCCGGTAGCGATTACACACTCACAACCCCTTTTGGTACATTCCTCGGCAAGAGTGCCAAGGATGTCATCCGCCTCGAAGCCCTCGCAGGTGACTATCTTATATCCCAACAGCGTGAGCAGCTCTTTCAGCGGCTGCAGCTGAGAGGCAAGCTCATCGGGCATGCCCTTGCGGTTGGATTTATACCCCGAATATGCCTTGTGCCGGAAGGTAGGCGCTTTCAGGTCAAAAGCCACTGCCACAGAATCCGGTTCACTCTCGCTGAGCAGCCTCAGCAGTGTCATCATAAATCCGTATATTGCATTTGTATACTGACCGTCCTTTGTGGTCAGAGGTTTTATTCCATAAAAAGCTCTGTTAAGGATACTGTTTCCATCAATAACCAGAAGCCTCATATAATTTCCCCTTTAGAACTATATATTTTTATATAACGGAAAGTCATCCCTCTGTCAGACACCGCCGTTGGCAGCAGGTCTGATGCAGTCCATGATGCCCACGTTTTTGCCGCGGCGGATGTATACCCTCGGAACACGCTTACCTACAAGACATACAAGCTCGTAATTTATTGTGCCCACCATTGCCGCAACATCATCAAATGTCATGCTGCCGTCGGTACCGTCCCCGATCACGATCACCTCATCGCCGCGCTTTACGTTTTCGATATCCGTAACGTCAACCATGACCTGATCCATGCACACCCTGCCCACCACAGGAGCTTTTTTCCCGTTAATGGTCATATATGCACGATTGCTCAGGCTGCGCGAATAGCCGTCTGCATAGCCTATTGGCACAGTGGCTATCTTCATGGGCTTTTCCGCCACAAATGTCCCGCCGTAGCTTATGGGAGTACCGGCTTCGATAGTCTTTACCATAGCGACTACACTCTTTATCTTCATGGCAGGACGAAGCTCCAGCCTGTTTGCCAACTTTGACGAAGGTGCAAGTCCATATAGTATTATGCCCGCCCTTACGCAGTCGCAATGGGTATCCTTATAATCTATTATTGCGCCGCTGTTGGAGCAGTGCACCACACGGAACGAAAAGCCGTCAGCTTTCAGCCTGTCCACAGCATCCCTGAAGCATGAATACTGCCTGAGAGTAGCCTCTCTGCCCTCGTCAGCTTCATCAGAAAGGGCAAAGTGGGTGAAAATGCCCTCGCTTATAAGGTTAGGCAGACTCAGAGAGCGCTCCATCTGCATGACGGAATCGGCATCCCTGTCCTTATCCTGATACATGAAGCCAATACGGCTCATGCCTGTATCCACCTTTATGTGAATATTTACCTTTACATTATTTTTTACAGCCTGCTCCGAAAGCTCGCGGGCATATTCCTCAGAAAAGACCGCCTGACTGATACCGTTTTCGGCAAGCTCCTTTACCATATCGGGCGGAGTAAAGCCCAGTATCAGCACCGAATGAGTAATGCCGTTTTCTCTCAGCTGCATAGCCTCTTCGATATTGGATACCGCAAAGCCCTCAATAGGCATGGTTTCCAGAAGACTGCCAAGAAAAACTGCGCCATGTCCATAGGCATCCGCCTTGATGACACACATTATATTTGAATCCGGATCAACGGCATCCCTGATCCGATAGAAGTTGTGCTTAATTGCATCTATATCGACCTCTGCCCAGGTCCTTCTCAAAAAGTCATCCATAAATATACCTTCTTTGATCTGCAATTTGCGTATATATTCCCGTCTTACGGCAATATATATACATTATATTATAAAACATTTTCGTCATTTAATCAATATTTTTTTACTTTGTCAGCAGGACAAACGCATGAAAAAACTCCTCAAAATCGACAACACAAAAATGAACCCTGCACGGGCGGCAAAGTTTCGTCTTGAACTCAGAGCGGAACGTCCCCCGCGAATCGGGAGCGCAGTGAAACAAGTGCCCTTGGGGGGTGCCGACAGGCGAGACCCGGGGGGACTTTTCCGCAAAAGTTCCCCCGACCGGCACGATGGCGAAAAAAAGGCTGTCACACCATCATAGTGTGACAGCCTTACATGATTGTTTAACTGTTGCCTGTTTCCTTGATAATATTGATCGTTCTGGTAACGTCATACTTGTGTACACAGGCATCGTTCCTGTCGTACTGGAGCTTGTCGCGCTCCTCCTTGAGATACTGTGTGAAGTCGTCGCTCCTCATCTTTTTGAGGATATCCTCCTTGGAGATTATCTCCTTTGCATCGTCGCCTGCATCCTCATCATTTGCCTTGATAAGCGGTACCTTGCTGGTGATGTCATAGCGATATATGAGATAAAGCTTGTCATCGATCTCCTTTGTCACAGCCTCGCCCTCTTTGGCTTCAAGAATAGCCTTGTTGAGGTCGGATGAGGACATGTCATCCTTGTACATTGTCTCTGAGGTAGAAGGATCTTCTGTAACAGAGAAATCCACCTTGTACTGTGCGGTAACGTCATCAACAGTTTTCTTGTCATTGTTGATCATCGAAGCATACTTTCTGAAATTCTCCCTGTACTTGTCGAGAGTCTCCTTGTCAAGATCAACCTTCTCATCATCAACTGTCTTTTTCAGCTCGCATGCGATGTAGTAATATGACACATAATTCTCGGTAAAGAACTTCTCTACATCAGCCTTGGGAACCTCTCTTGAGCCGCCGGTGCCGTACATCTTGTTGAAAAGCTCGTCGGAAATAATGCCCGGACGAATGCTCACACCGCAGTAGCTGTCCTCTGATACTCCGAGCTTTGTAAACATGTCGTGATAATAGTTGTTGTAAAAGTAGCTGTAATAGCTCTTGCTGGCATTATAAACTGTCTCGTCAACGGTTATATTGTTGTCAATTGCCAGACTTTCCATCATAAGGTAGTTAAGCCCTGTTTCCTTTGCCTTAGCGTAGATCCAGTCCTTGGCAGGCTCACCGTCTATCTCCTGCTTATCCCAGTCAATGCTGTTAAGGTCGGCATTCTCATCGTTCTTCTGTATCTCGTTGATAGCCTGACTAACGCCCTCAAAGGTACAGTATATCCACTGACCGTTGCCAAGCTCAGCCTTATCGGTCTTGTATGCCCATTTGGTATTGCCGCTGCAGCCCGAGGCACACAGTAAAGCCGCAGCGCAGGCAAATGCTCCTGCAGCCTTGAGTATATTCTTCATAAAAAAATCTTCCCTTCAAGTAGATTATTGCACATAAAGCTATTATACATCAAAAAATCCCGAAAGTCTACATTTATTTTTACAAAATTTCATAACAAAGCCTGATAAAGAATAAAAAACTGCCGTACCGCAGGGTACAGCAGCTTAATCGCGCAATAGTTATCCAAAAAATCAGACTATCTGATCAGGACGGCCATCTGAAGTTGATCTTTGAGTAGTAGCATGTCATGCAGCTTGAGAAGAATATCAGGAACAGGAACAGAATAACGCCTACAAGTGCAAAAACAAGTCCCCATGAAAGGAGAGCGCCTCTTGCTTCTCCTCTCATCTTCTTCTTGTTGCCGAGAAGGAGATTGAGGAAAAGACCGCCGACAGAAAATACCAATGAAATGATCGTCATTATCAGGCCATAAACAAAAGTCACAGTGCCTGATACGGTAGCTGACACAACTGCAAGGAAAAGACCGAGCGCACTGCATGCACATGCAAGAATCTCAGCCATTTCAGCGTCAAAGAACTTGATCTTCGGCTTCATGGGAGCATACTGATATGGCTGCATAGGCGGCATCGGAGCCATGGGCGGCTGCGGCTGCTGCGGCTGACCGGGCTGCTGATAAGGATTAGGATTATTATTCATAGCTTTACATTCCTTTCTGTAAAAATATCTGAAAACAAGTCTGATAGCGACCTATTACATCACTATAATAGCACAGTAAAGTGATGATGTCAATTTTGGGAGTAAAAAAATACATAACAGTCTTGTAACAATTTAATTCTGCTCCTGATGCTCTTCAAGGAGCAGCTTTACGACTTCTTCCGTGTGCATGCCGCGGGAGCCTTTCACAAGAACGGTGCAGTCCTTTTCGACAAGCTTTGAAAGCTCTGCAAACGCTTCATTGTTGCTGCCTGCCTTTATAACACAGGGACATCCGTTTTCTTTTGCACCTGCGGCGGTATTCTCTGAAAGCGGGCCAATGGCAATAAGGGCGTCCACGCCAAGAACGGCAAGATGCTTTCCTACGCCGTAGTGCTCGGCTGCGGCTTCATCTCCAAGCTCAAGCATATCGGCTAAAACTGCGATAGTCTTTCCGGGAGCAATGCTTTTCAGCACGTCAAGTGACGCCTTTGCTGCAGCAGGACTTGCATTGTAGCTGTCGTCAATGAGCACCAGATCCTCGCAGCGGTGTATCTGCTGTCTCATGGGGGCATTGCGGTAGGTCATAAGTCCCCCGGATATTTCCGCTTCGGAAAGTCCGAGAGCATCACCCACGGCAAAAGCCGCTACGGCATTCATAACGCTGTGGACACCGAGTGCGGGAATGGTCAGCTTAACCGCCCTGTCGCCGCAGTGACACATAAACACAGTAGAAAAGCCGTCCACCTCAACACTGTCAGCGTAATAATCGTTTGTGCTGTCCATTCCGAATGTCACTGTACGGAAGGGCTGCTTTCCATGGAGAGTTTTCAGCAGCGGGTCGTCACCGTTGAGGAACAGAAGTCCGTTTTCGTCAAAATGCTTGGTTATTTTCAGCTTTTCGGACATGATGTTTTCCTGAGTTTTCAGGTTTTCAATATGCGCCTTGCCTATGTTCGTCATAACGGCTATATCGGGGCGGGCAATATCCGCAAGCCTGTCCATCTCACCAAACTCACTCATGCCCATCTCAATAACGGCTATCTCGTTTTCGCTGCTGATATCAAACATGGTCATGGGCATGCCTATCTGGCTGTTGCGGTTGCCCTGTGTTTTCATTACGTTAAAGCCTTTGGAAAGCGCAGCCGCCACCATTTCCTTGGTGCTTGTCTTGCCCACGCTGCCGGTAATGCCCACCACCCTGACGTCAAGGCTGCTTCTGTAATATGCGGCAAGCTGCTGCATGGCCCTGCGGGTATCCTCAACCTTAATATACGGTTTTGCTGCGCCCTGTGGAGCATCATACTCCGTAAGGGTTGCTGCACCCTTTTCAAGACATTGTTCAATGAATTTATGCGGGTCGGTCTTTTCTCCCTTTATGGGCACAAACAGCGAGCCCTCTGTGACCTGCCTGCTGTCAAACTGCAGGTTGGTTATCTCTGTATCTCCGTCTCCGCAAAGAAGCCTGCCGCCTGTGATGGCCGCCGCTTCTGCTGCCGTAAAAAGCTTCATGCCGTATGCACCTCACTCAGTATCTTTCTTTTCTTTCATGTCCTTTAATATGGCTGCTATTACTTCACGCTCGTCATAGTGAGTCTTTACTCCGTTCTTGTCCTGATAATCCTCGTGACCCTTGCCGGCAAGAACGATAATATCACCCTCCTGAGCATTCTCAATGCAGTAGCGTATAGCGTCGGTCCTGTCGGGTATGACCACATATTTGCCGCCTGTTTTTTCAATGCCTGTCTTTATGTCGTTTATAATATCCATAACATTCTCAAAGCGGGAATTGTCCTCGGTTATCACAGAAAGGTCGGACATCCTGCCGGAGATCTCGCCCATTTCAAAGCGTCTGTCTCTGGGGCGGTTGCCGCCTGCGCCAAAAAGAGTGACTATCCGCTTCGGATCATATTCTCTCAGTGTGGTGAGAATATTCTCCATGCTTACCGCATTGTGCGCGTAGTCTATCAGCAGAGTATAATTTCCCGGAACCTTTACAGGCTCTACCCTGCCCTTTACATGCACCTCGTTAAGACCGTCACTGATATTCTGCTCGCTTACCCCGAAATGCAGACAAACAGCAACGGCGGCAAGAGCATTATACACGTTAAACTTTCCGGGAACGGCCACGCTGAATGAGGCACTGAGCTTTCCCTCAGTATCAAAGCCCACTCCAAGATATCCGGCTCTTGAAACAAGATGGTCGTTCTTAGCTCTCAGCTCCGCCTTTTCCGAGAAGCCGAAGGTCTCTATGCGGCAGGTGTGGTTTTCGAGCATTTTATCGTATGCCTTGTCGTCGATATTGAAAATACCCGTACCGCACTGTCTGAAAAGCATTGCCTTGCACCGGGCATATTCCTCCATGTCGGCATGCTCTACACCGCCAATGTGGTCATGGGAGAAGTTGGTAAAAAGTCCGTAGTCAAAGAAAAATCCGTCCGTTCTGTGCCATTTCAGTCCGAGAGAAGAAGCCTCCATTACAACGCACTTGCAGCCCTCGTCTATCATCTGCCGCATTGCCTTCTGTATCTCGTAGGATTCCGGTGTGGTATTCGCGGTTTTGATTATCCTGTCTCCGATAATAATTCCCAGCGTACCGATAACGCCTGTCTTTATACCTGCTTTTTCAAGTATGGACCTTACCATGCAGGCAGTGGTAGTCTTGCCCTTGGTGCCCGTTATTCCTATGGTTTTCAGGGTATCCGCAGGATTGCCGAAATATTCCGCACTGATAAATGCCAGTGCCTTTCTTGTATCGTTCACCCTTATGACAGCCGCGCCGTTTACGTCAACGTCCTTGCTGACCACAACAGCCGAAGCGCCGGCATCAACGGCGTCCTGAGCGTACCTGTGACCGTCTGCGCTGGCGCCCGTAAGACACACAAACACGCAGCCCCTGCATACTTTTCTGGAATCATATATAACGTCGGAGATCTCGATATCCGTATCTCCCTTTTCAACACTGTAGTTCACTCTTGAAAGCAGCTTTTCAAGCTTCATTTTCTGACACCTCCATCATAATCTATGTATTATTTTAGCACAGAATATATTCATCTTCAATAGCCATAAAATATCTAAAAAAATAATTTTCACCCGGCTCATATTCCCGTCAATCTTTGCCGCAAAAAAATCGTATTTTTCCTACTATCTTTCTGCGCAGAAATGATATAATATAAACGTACGAAAACCATAACCATTTCACACCGAAGGAGCTGATCTGTCATGATCGTAATCATTTTACTTGTAGTCGTCATTGCTGTTGTTCTGCTGACCAAAGGTCTTGGGTTCAACCTTGATTACACCAGAGGGGCGAACATATACAAAAAAAGTGACGGGAATCTTGACAACGACCAGTTTCTTGACATTTCCGACCACGAATACTACAACACAAAAGGAAAGTTAAAGTAGTTTCAGGTGCGCGACCGCACCGGCGCAGATAGACAAGTTTTTTATCAAACAAAGAGTATCGTTCAGATCTTTTACAAGTCCTGAGCGATACTCTTTTTTATTGCATTATTATGCCTTTGTAACGTGGGGGATAAGTCCGCCGTCTGCAATTATTTCCTGTATGAACGGCGGGAAAGGCTCCGCCTGATAGGTCTTGCCGGTGGTGATGTCGGTTATCACGCCGGTGTCGAAATCAACGCTTACCTCGTCGCCGCTTTTTATCTCCTTTGAAGCAGCCTCGCATTCAAGTATCGGCAGACCGATATTTATAGCGTTCCTGTAGAAGATACGGGCAAAGGTAGAAGCTATGACACAGCTTATTCCCGAAGCCTTGATAGCTATGGGCGCATGCTCGCGGGATGAACCGCAGCCGAAATTCTTCTCTGCCACCATGATGTCGCCGTCTTTGACGTTCTTGGTAAAATCTATGTCGATATCCTCCATGCAATGGGCAGCAAGCTCCTTATGTGAGCTTGTGTTGAGGTATCTTGCAGGGATAATAACGTCTGTATCTACGTTGTCGCCGTATTTGTGCACAGTACCTTGAGCTTTCATTTTGCAGCACTCCTTTCTCAGTTTCCGCAGACCTTTGCAGGGTCGGTGATATAGCCTGTAACAGCGCTGGCGGCAGCTACTGCGGGGCTTGCAAGATATACCTCGGATTCAACGTGACCCATTCTGCCCACAAAGTTTCTGTTTGTGGTAGAGATCGCGCGCTCACCCTTTGCAAGTATACCCATGTGACCGCCAAGGCAGGGGCCGCAGGTAGGTGTGGAAACGACCGCACCGGCCTCAATGAAGATGTCAAAAAGTCCCTCGTGCATAGCCTGCAGATAAACGCTCTGTGTGCTGGGGATGATGATACATCTTACACCCTTTGCTACCTTTTTGCCCTTGAGGACTTCGGCGGCTGCTCTCAGGTCGGATATCCTGCCGTTGGTGCAGGAGCCTATAACTGCCTGATCTATCTTTACTTCGGTCTCACCTATCTGGTCAACCGTTCTTGCATTCTCAGGGAGATGAGGAAATGCAACTGTCGGGCGCAGAGCTGAAAGGTCGATAGTGTATTCCTCGTCATACTCGGCGTCATCGTCTGCGGTGTACTCAACGGGTTCACCCTTGAAACGGTCTTTTATGTACTCTCTTGTGACGTCGTCCACAGGGAAGATTCCGTTCTTTGCGCCCGCCTCGATAGCCATGTTTGCAATGCAAAGCCTGTCATCAATTGAAAGATACTTCAATCCGTCACCGAAAAACTCCATTGAACGGTACAGAGCACCGTCAACTCCTATCATGCCGATAATGTGCAGGATAATATCCTTGCCGCTGATAAACGGAGCAGGCTTGTTCACTAAATTGAACTTTATTGCAGAGGGCACCTTGAACCATGTCTTGCCGCTTATCATGCCGGCAGCCATATCGGTTGAGCCTACGCCTGTTGAAAACGCACCCAGAGCGCCGTATGTACAGGTATGGGAATCAGCGCCGATGCACAGTGTTCCGGGGCCTACAAGACCCTTTTCGGGCAGGAGAGAGTGTTCTATGCCCATCTGTCCCACGTCAAAGAAGTTTTTGATGTCGTACTTATCCGCAAACTGACGTACCTGCTTGCACTGTTCGGCAGCCTTTATGTCTTTATTGGGTGTAAAGTGATCCATAACCATTGCGATCTTGGAATTATCAAACACTGCCGTTGCCTTGTTGTCGTTGAAAACATTTATAGCAACAGGAGATGTGATATCATTGCCCAGCACCATATCGAGCCTGGCCTCGATAAGCTGACCCGCCTTTACGCTGGCAAGGCCTGCATGAGCAGCAAGTATTTTTTGTGACATTGTCATTCCCACTTATAATGACCTCCTTAATATTAGCTTTTTCTATTATAATCAATTGCAATGCAAAAATCAAGACATTATACTTTATGAATCATGGCAGCCGCACGAAAACAATTGTAAATTTTGTTTATTTGCTTCAAAAGATAAACGTACTGCCTCCCGGCGGAAAGCAGTTTTGTCCGTGGTGTCAGTCACCCCTTGCGTAGCACTTTCGTTAAGAGTGTTCCGCACTCTGCGGAGTGCGGGCAGGGACTCTGGTCTCGCCTGTCGGCTCGGTCGGTGCTTCTGCTGCGCAGAGGTCTCCACTGGAGACCCGCACCCCTGCACCCTGCCGCCTTTGAAAAGGCGGGCGAAACTTTT
>JAFTCS010000265.1 GCA_017454565.1 Clostridia bacterium | reverse complement strand
GCTAACTTTCAAAAAATATATCGGGAGCGGCAGCTTGCCGCTGAAAAGGCTTGAGCGAAACTTTATTGTTTTTTTCAATTAATTATAGTAGACGACAAAAATATTCTTACTTAGAGTGATATCCGAAGGGGTGTGGGGGCGACCGGAAAGCCCCCACAATCAGCTGATGATTTATCAAAGTATAAATAATAATGTCGTTTACTATAAATAATAGTGTCATTCACTGAAAAAACATCATCATCTTATTACCACAGCCTGACGGAAAAGCTCCTCGTATCGTTTTTCAAACAACTGGCTGTCATATTCCATTACCTTACCCTGATCGGGGTCCGCAGCAAAAACGGTACCCGCGCTGTCGTCGTGCCCGACAAGCACCATGCAGTGTTCGTTGGCATACCAGGTAACAGTATTTCCGTTTGTGGCAGTCCAGGTTGCAGTATAATATCCGGGAACAAGGTTTATTGTCGCCCACAGAATGACCGGTACACCGTTGTCCGTGAATTTGAACAGGTCTGTAAATTTCATATTGTCAAGAGCTTCGGCTCTCATGCTGCTGCCCTGATCTTCCAGGAAGCTGTTTGCCGAATTCACGATAACCGGAGCATAACAGCCATAGGAATAACTCGAATACGGGTTGCCCGCAAACTTTTCGCGGAAGTCAGTCTCCCATGCGTTGCCCTTTTCAAGATAATCGTCCGCCATAGTTTCCTTTGTAACATCATAGCCAAGGAAGTTCAGAGCCATTGTAAGCGCTGTTATCTCACAGCCTGTAGGCAGCTCCGGATACTGATATATAGCCTTGAATCTCTTATACATTGCGGGTCCGTTTGCCGGATCCTGAGAAAGCAGTCTGCCGTCATCCGTGACCGTCACTCTGCAAACATCGTACACACCCTCGCGGGTAGTCACCTTTACTGTGGCATTACCGTAGCCGACACCCTTTACATAGCCGTCAGAGCTTACTGTGCATATCCTGAGATCACTGGAGGTAAACGTAACGTAGCGGGTATATTCGCCCTCGGGAAGATAATACTCTAACTTTATGCGCTGTCCCGGAACTATGACCCTGTTACGGTTGTAGAAATCAATATCCGATGCAACAGGCTTTACGGTAACTTTACAGGTCGCAGATACGCCGTTCTGGGCAACTACCCTTACAGTAGTCTCACCGCCGCCTACAGCCTTTACCTTGCCGGTAGAATCAATAGTACAAACAAACTTGTGGTCGGAAATGTAGCTGCACTCGGCATAGGTTCCCTCTGGCATAATGGTTTTCAGCTGAATCTCATCCCCCGCCATAAGCTCAATACTTTCACGGTCAAAGCTGATGCTCTTGGGCATGGAATCCACACGTATGCGGCAGCTTGCCTTTACGTTATTATATGTACATACGGTAACTGTAGCCGTACCGTTGCCCACAGCGGTAATGTTTCCTTCCTCGTCAACAGTTATTACATTGCTGTTGCTCGTAGTATATACTCTGGAGAATGATGCCTGACCCTCTGCAAGCTTTTCTGACAGTTTCGCAGTCTTTCCGATATTCATATTCATCGAATAACTATCAAGAGTAAGTGATGTGGGAGCAGCTTTTACGGTTACGGGCATCACAGCAGACACTCCGTTATAAACACGGCAGGTTATCTCGGCAGTACCCTCGGCAGCACCTGTAATAACTCCGTCCTCGCTTACGGTGCATATCTCAGGAGCACTTGAAGAAAACTCAAAGCCCTCATTGTATGCGTCCGCCGGCAAAACAGCAGCCTTCAGGCTGATGCTCTCGCCCACACCTATTACCGGTGAATCAGGCTCAAGCTGCACACTTGCCGGAACATCCCTGACAGTGACCCTGCATTCGGCAGTTACACCGTTATAGGTCTCTACGGTAATGGTCGTTTCACCTGCCGAAAGGGCGGTTACTTTTCCGCCTGCGGCTACAGCCACATCAGGATTGCTGCTTGTCCATTTCAGGTTCCTGTCAAGAACCAATGACGGGAATATTACCGGCGAAAGTCCGGCTGTGTCGCCCACTGTCATAGAAAGGCTTTCCGCCATCGTGACAGATTCTATCGGGTCATATACCTTTACGCGGATAACTGCTGTCTTTTTGTTGACGGTTATAGCTTTAACGTATGCGATACCGCGTCTCAGGGCGTTCAGCTTGCCGTTTTCGTCTACGCTGACCATATCGGGCACGCCCGAACGGTAGGTAAGCGACTTGTTGGCTGCATCGTCCGGATGAACGGTCGCGTTTATCTGATACTCGTCGCCCTTTGTGAGAAATACCCTGTATTCGTCAACAACCACCTCACTCGGCGGGGTCTCTACCAGTACAACGGTATAGCCCTTTTTGCCTTCAGGAGTCGTTACGGAAACCAGACTCATTCCCTTGCTGACGCCTGTAACCACACCTGCCGAAACGGTCGCCACACTGGGTTTTCCGCTGAACCATGTGAGCTTGCGGAACGTGGCATTTTCCGGCACAATAGTCGTTCCCAACTTTCTGGACTCGCCTATGAATATTTTCAGTACGTCATACTTCATTTTCACTTCGGTCACGGGAACGATCACTCTCACCACGCACTTAGAGTAATGTCCGTCGCTGACCTTAGCGGTAACAGTTGCATAGCCGGCGGCATTTGCCGTGACAACACCATCATTATCGACAGAAAGTATATCGGGATGGTTGGTGCGGTAGCTTATGCTATCATAGCATGGAGAAACCTCCATCGGGAGCTTGAGCTGATCGCCAAGCTTTACCGTAATGCTGCTTGATTCAAACCTGAAAACCTTTGGCTCCACAGGCGGGTCGGGATCCATCGGGTCGGGATCAACAGGATCGGACGATTCAGATGTCTCCCCCTCTTCACCTGATGGCTGAGAGCTTTCCTCATCAGGCTTTGACGGTTCGGAGCTTTCCTCCTCCGGCTCTGACTGTTCGGAGCTTTCCTCGATAACTCCCGAAGTTTCGGAGCTTTCCTCAACTATTTCTGACGACTCGTTTTTTTCCTCAGCATGTGCATCAATGCTGACCACACCCACTATACACAGCAGTGTCAGAATTACCGCCGCCGCGTAACATCGGATGTGCCGCGTCCTGTTTTTTTTCTTCATAATGTTCCCAAAACCTTCCGGCTCGGGGGACACCTCCTCTCAAGATAAATTGAACATTATTATTCTAACACAAAAGAAAAAATTATTCAACCCGGCAAATGAGGAACAACAGGGCAGCCGCACGAAAAAATCTCCCAAATATTGTCAGCATAAAAGTTTCGGTGTGTAACCTTATGTAAAACCTGAATCCGTGAAACTCTGAAAATGATAAACAGCGTTTTCGGTGGGTGTCGGGAGGGACTTTTCCGCAAAAGTCCCTCCTGACTCGCCGTCCGCAGACGGCGAAACACTTTATCATTTAAGCCCGGCAAGGGGATGAAT
>JAFTCS010000264.1 GCA_017454565.1 Clostridia bacterium | reverse complement strand
CTGATGAAAATATGGACAATCCCTCCGCTATAATGTATAATGTAATTATCGAAAAAATATAGGAGGTCAAAAAATGAATTACGACAATAATGACCTGAATTATAATGAGCCGGAAGAGAATGACGGTTTCATAAAGGAGCATGCCAAACCCTTGTCATACGATAACCCGAACAAAAGCAGAACGGTGCTTGCGCTGTGGCTTATCATTACGGGCGGTGTCACGGGGTATCTGAGTCTCAGCTATGAGCTATGGACTTTCTTTTTCTTCATTTTGCAGGCAATCGTCGGCTTTGTGCTGTTCTTTACTTCCGACAGGCAGTACAGGCCTAAGAATATGATTATTTATATGATAGTGGTGGCGCTGTTCTGCGGCGGTCTGTACGGACTGAGAATTACTTTCCCGGGTTATTTTGAAACAATGGGCAGCCGTTTCGCAACAAATTGCTTTTTGATGCTTATATCGGCTATAGGCGGCGGTTTGCTTGTATATGGCGTTGTGCATCACAGAAAAATGAAGCGGCATTGCACTGTGCCCGTTGAGGGAACGGTGGTTCGCCTGATGGAAGTCAGCTACAAGTACAATAAAAAATATAGTCCTGTTTTCAGGTTCAGCTACGGCGGCAAAAAATACGAGGCCTGCGAGTATAAATATTATCGCGTGCATGTGCCGCATGTGGGCGATATTTTGCAGATCTATATTGACCCCGATGACCCTGTGGTCATCCGTGAGCCCAAGAGAGCCAGAAACGAGCTGGACATGAACGTGACATCCGGTTTCCTGCTGTTTCTGTGCGGTCTTGCACTGATGGTACTGTTTGCCGTATCAGGCTTCGGACTTTTCGAGCATTGATAAAGCCATGCTATTATAAGTGTCCTGTCAGATATTCTGTCAGGACATTTGTTTATTTGCTCCAAAAGTTTAATGTTCCGCCTACCGGCGGGGAGCAACTTTATCCGTGCTGTCAGTGTCCTTAGAATGCCCTCCGGGCATTATGGTTTGGAGGGCTTGCTGTCCCTGCCGGCTGTTCGCCGGCGTTGTGGCTTCATCCGGACAGCAGCAAGGGGGCGCCCCCTGCGAGGGCTCCCCCTCTTGCAAAAACCGTCCACCGGACGCTTTTTGCAATTCATCCCCCTGCCCGGCAGGCGTATAAAGTGTTTCGCTCTCTGCGGAGAGCGAGCAGGGGCGCCGCCCCTGCACCCTGCCGCCTTTGAAAAGGCGGGCGAAACTTTTGTGTTGTCGATTTTGAGGAGTTTTTTTCGTGCGGTTGCCCTGCCGACATAATTTCTGCTTGTTGACAAATGGCTTTAATAGTGAGATAATAACTTTATGACTTTATTGGCTTTTGTCGCAGCAGCAGGCTGCGACGGATAATAACAGTTTTCGGAGGAATGGAAAATGGAAAAAGAACTTGCAAAGGCTTATGATCCGGGTGAGTTTGAAGACAGGATATACCGTTTCTGGGAAGAAAGCGGATTCTTCCATGCAGAGGCAGACCCTGAGAAAAAGCCCTACACTATTATGATGCCGCCGCCAAATATCACAGGCCAGCTGCACATGGGTCATGCACTTGACAATACACTTCAGGATATACTTATCCGCTTTAAGAGAATGCAGGGATACAGCGCACTCTGGCTGCCCGGCACCGACCACGCTTCTATCGCTACCGAAGCGAAGATAGTAGAGGCTATGCGCAAGGAGGGTGTCACCAAAGAGGATATCGGCAGAGAAAAATTCCTTGAGCGCGCATGGGACTGGAAAAAGGAATACGGCGGCAGAATAGTAAAGCAGCTTCGCAAAATGGGTTCGTCGGCGGATTGGGAACGTGAACGCTTTACTATGGACGAGGGCTGCAGCAAGGCAGTCAAGGAGGTTTTCGTCAATCTCTACAACAAAGGACTTATATACAGGGGCGAGCGCATTATCAACTGGTGCCCGCACTGCCTTACGTCTATTTCTGATGCCGAGGTCGAGTATGAGGAGCAGGCAGGCCATTTCTGGCACCTGAGATACGCTCTTTCCGACGGCAGCGGATACATAAATCTGGCTACCACACGTCCCGAGACACTGCTCGGAGATACCGCCGTTGCTGTAAATCCCAAGGATGAAAGATATAAGGACATGGTAGGCAAGACCGTTATCCTGCCCATAGTACACAGAGAGATACCCATTGTGGCAGATGATTATGTTGAGATGGATTTCGGAACCGGTGTTGTAAAGATCACACCCGCGCACGACCCCAACGACTTTGAGGTTGGTCTGCGCCACGATCTGCCGGTCATCAATGTTATGACAGACGACGCAAAGATCAACGAGGATTATCCCAAGTATGCAGGCATGGACAGATACGAGGCAAGAAAGGCCATTGTTAAAGACCTTGAAGAAGAGGGCGCTCTCGTAAAGATCGAGGACTACTCCCATAATGTAGGCACCTGCTACCGCTGCGGCACTACCGTTGAACCAAGGGTATCAAAGCAGTGGTTCGTTAAGATGAAGCCCCTTGCAGGTCCGGCGATAGACGCGGTAAAGAATGACGAAACTCAGTTTGTGCCGCCTCACTTTGAAAAGACCTATTTCCACTGGCTTGAAAATATCCGCGACTGGTGTATTTCCCGTCAGCTCTGGTGGGGACATCAGATCCCTGCGTTCTACTGTGACGACTGCGGCGAGACCGCGGTTACAAAGGACAGCGAGGCCTTCTGCCCGAAGTGCGGCAGGAAGATGCGTCAGGACCCCGATACCCTCGATACCTGGTTCTCGTCGGCTCTCTGGCCGTTCAGCACCTTAGGCTGGCCGGAGAACACCCCCGAAATGGAGTATTTCTATCCCACAAGCGTACTTGTGACCGGCTATGATATTATTCCTTTCTGGGTAATGAGAATGATGTTCAGCGGCATAGAGCACACGGGCAAGGCTCCTTTCGACACCGTTCTCATTCACGGTCTTGTGCGTGATTCTCTGGGCAGGAAGATGAGCAAGTCTCTCGGCAACGGTATTGACCCCCTTGAGATCATCAAGCAGTACGGCGCAGACGCTCTCAGACTGACCCTCGTTACCGGCAACGCTCCCGGCAGCGACATGAGATATTCCGAGGAGAAGATCACGGCCAGCAGAAACTTTGCCAACAAGCTCTGGAACGCGGCGCGCTTCATCAGAATGAATATTGACGGCCATGACGTAAAGAACGAGCTTCCCGCCGAACTGACGACTGAGGACAAGTGGATAATCTCTACACTGAACACGGTTATCAAAGAGGTCACGGAGAACCTTGAAAAATATGAGCTGGGCATTGCCGTACAGAAGCTCTATGACTTTATCTGGGACTGCTTCTGCGACTGGTATATTGAGCTGACCAAGGCAAGGCTTCAGGGCGAGGGCGCACAGAACGCAAGGATGGTGCTTGTATGGGTGCTTGATAAGGCTCTCAGGCTGCTTCATCCGTTCATGCCCTTTATTACGGAAGAGCTATGGCAGGCTCTGCCCCATGACGGCGAGACAATAATGCTTCAGAGTTTCCCTGTGTACGATGAAACAAACAATTATTCCGAGGCCGCCAGAGAGATGAACATGGTCATGGAGGCCATCAAGGCTATCAGGATACGCCGCGCAGAAATGAACGTACCGCCTTCAAGAAAGGCAAAGGTATTCATTGCCGCAAAGGATCAGCAGACCTTTATTGACGGAGGAATGTTCTTCAAACGTCTTGCGAGCGCCAGCGAGATCGAGGTTGCAGACAGCTTTGATATCGAGGGTGCAGTTACCATAGTAACAGCCGATGCAAAAATATACATTCCCATGGATGAGTTGGTGGACAAGGAAGCCGAGCTCAGACGTCTGAATAAGGATCTGGAGAGCGCGCTTTCCGACCTTGCTTTCCATGAGAAGAAGCTGAACAATGCAGGCTTTATGGCAAAGGCTCCGGAAAAGGTGGTTGAGGGCGTAAAGGCGTCCGCAGCCAAGGCAGCCGAGAAGATCAGCATGATAAAGGCAGCGATCGAAGCTCTTAAATAACTGATTGCATGTCGGTGAATTGAAACACATTCACCGGCATTTTTTAGTTGGCATTTCGCACTCTGCGGAGTGCGACCAGGAGCGCTGCTCCCGGACCTCGCAAGCCTTTGAAAAGGCTTGAGCGAAACTTTACTGTTTTATTGAACAATAGTATTATTCAGCTTTTTCAGCTTTTTTAGGAAGGGGTTTGGGGATAACCCTTTTTTCACTTGAAAAAAGGGTTTCCCCAAGAAGAGAGGGGTTTCCCAGGAAGAAAGGAAGTACATAAATGACATACGATGAAGCTGTGGAAAAGATAAATTCGCTTTTGGTGTTCGGCAGCAAGCCCGGACTGGAAAGAGTTTCGGAGCTTGTACGGAGGACAGGCTCGCCGGACAAAAAACTGAGATTCGTGCATGTGGCGGGCACAAACGGAAAAGGCTCGGTATGCGCAAGTATAGCGTCCATACTGACAGAGGCGGGATACAAAACAGGGCTGTTCATCTCGCCGTTTGTGATAGAGTTCCGTGAGCGTTTTCAGATAAACGGAGAGATGATACCGTACCGGACTCTTGCGGATATAGTTGAAGAGATCTTCCCTGTGGTTGAAAAAATGAAGGAAGAGGGGAAGATAATAACGGAATTTGAAATGGTGCTGGCGGTTGCCCTCAAGTGGTACGAGACGGAGCAGTGCGACGTTGTGGTGCTGGAAACAGGTCTCGGCGGCAGGTTTGACGCGACAAATATCATTGACACACCGCTTGCCAGCGTGATAATGTCCATTTCTCTGGATCACACGGCTATTTTAGGAGATACCTGCGAGAAGATCGCCTTTGAAAAGTGCGGTATCATCAAGCCGGGGGGAGTCACCGTACTCTACGGAGACCAGCCTGAGGGCGTTTTTGAAGTCGTAAAAAAAGCGGCGGATGAAAGGAACAACAGGCTTGTGGTCGCTGACCCGAATTTTGCGTCAAAGACAGACTCCGGTCTGTGGGGCTCCCGCTTTGTTTTTGACGACGGAAGAGGAAGGGCACTGACGCTCACCACACCGCTGATAGGCGATCATCAGCTGAAAAATGCCGCTGCGGCATTGTGTACCATAGGCGTACTCAGAGAGAGAGGACTTGAAATTTCGGATGAAGCAGCAGAAAAGGGTCTTGCAAAGGTCAGCTTTCCGGCAAGACTTGAGCTGCTGTCGGAGGATCCTGTGGTGCTGCTTGACGGCGCGCATAATCCCGGCGGAGCAGGCGCTCTTTCGGCTGCCATAAAGGAGCATCTTGCCGGCAGCAAAAAAATAGCCGTTGTCGGCATGCTTGCGGATAAGGACGTTCACACGGCTCTTTCCATGCTGATACCGCTTTTCGATCACGTTGTCGCCGTTCAGCCGGACAATCCGAGGGCGATGACCGCCGAAGCCCTTGCTGAAATAGTCAGGGAGTACGGCGTGAGCTGCGAGGTCTGCCATGACTACGGCAGGGCTTACGAGCTTGCCGCAAAGCGCAGGTCAGAGCTGAGCAGCGGGGAGGATCGGGCGGCCATAGTGGTGTTCGGTTCACTTTATCTTGCGTCGGACATGAGAAGAGTCATTCTTGGCGCTTCGGAGGATACCAATGCTTGAAGAAACCATATATCAGAAACTGTGTGAGCACCGCCGGCTTGACTATTCCTCGTTCCACACTCCGGGACATAAGTGCGCGGGATTCTTCCCCGAAGATCTTTTAGAGCTTGACCTTACCGAGCTGCCGGATACCGACTCACTTTTTGAATGCAGCGGAATTATTCACGAGGCCGAAAGAAAGCTTGCCGCCCTTTTTAATACGGAAGCGTCATTTATTTCCGCCGGCGGCTGCACCCTTGCTATTCAGGCAATGCTGCGTATCGCCTCGACACGCGGCTCACGGATGATAATAGGCCGCAACGCGCACCGCAGCGCCGTCAACGCCTGTGCTCTGCTTGGGATAGAGCCGGTCTGGGTCATGCCGGAGTCTGAGGACGGCTGTTTCACCGGCGTGGTCAGTCCGGAGGCTGTGGAACGGGCTTTCGTAAACGGCAGCGGCATATCCGCGTGTTATCTGACCAGCCCCGACTATTACGGTGAGCTTTCGGACATACGTTCCATTGCCGATATCTGCCACAGGAACGGCGCACTGCTTTTGGTGGATAACGCTCACGGCTCTCATCTTGCTTTTGTTAAGGACAGGCTTCACCCTACTGCACTGGGCGCCGATATGTCTGCATGCTCACTGCACAAGACTCTGCCGGTGCTCACCGGGGGCGCCGTTCTGAACGTGGCAGATCCCGCCCTTGCGGCCGAGTGCAAGCAGGCTATGGCTCTTTTCGGTTCTACAAGTCCGTCATATCCTATAATGGCATCCATAGACCTGTGCCGCAGCTACCTTGAAAACGGCGGCATTGACGACTACCGCAAGCTGGAAAGCAGGGTCACGCAGATAAAGCGCACCGCAAAGGCTGCCGGTCTGCTGATGCCTTCGGGCGAGTGCGACCCGCTGAGACTGTGTATCAACACTTCAGGAGCCGGTGTCAGCGGTGATGGGCAGATCGGATATTTCCACGGCTTCAATGTGGAGCCTGAGTTCTGCGACGGCAAAAACGCCGTGTTTATTATCACGCCTTTCAATACGGAAAAGGATCTGCAGCGTCTTGAAAGCGCGGTTTCCGCTCTGCATGTTCCAGTGGACTTTGTACAGGAGCGCGGCGTGTTCACATCTCCCGGACTTCCGGAACGGGTGATGCTGCCGAGAGAGGCCCTGCTTGCCCGGAATGAGCTTGTTCCCGCAGAGCTTGCACTTGGCAGGATATCCGCAGACAGTCCGTGTATATGTCCGCCGGGAATACCGATGATCATGCCGGGTGAGCTGATAGATGAGAACGTCATAAAAGCCCTTGCCTGCGCCGGTATAGCTGCTGTCAGAGCGGTAAAGAGTAAATAAGGTTTCCTTTGTCCGGAATAAAAAACAGATGCAGACAATAACGGAATGTGTTATAATATATGCGGAGATTTTTTGACAGGAGGTTGATCTGAATGAACGGCGACCCGAATAAAAACGGACACGGCAGCAGCGAACTTTTCAATGATACTGAGGGCTGGCTTGCGGGTGTTGACGTTACTCCCAATCAGCCGGAGGACGAATTCTGGAGCAGTCTGCCGAAAGATGATACATCTTCACGTCCTCGTGTGAATATCCCTGATGATAACAGAAACGGATTTGACAGCAAGAACTTTGTATTCGTTCCGCAGGACAAGCCGAAAAAAAAGCCGGCACCGGAGCCGGACGACAACAAAAGTATCCTCACAATGGAGATGACTTTCAGCAAGCCGCATGTTGAAATTCCAAAACCGCATTTTAATGCAAAGAAAGTGTGGGGATTTCTTCTGTATTTAGCTGTTTCATTGATAGCCGGTATGGCCGCAATAATTATTCAGGAAGCATGGCTGGTACCGCTGATTCTGGATCAGTTTGCTCTCGGTGTGTATGTGTGCATCATTTCCTATTCTCAAAACAGGATAAGGACTGTCGTTACTTACATGCTGATAGTTGCAGCTATTTTCGGAGGAATGACTCTTCTCCGAATGATATTGCCGAAAGCGTTTGCGAGTGCAAGTTCCTCATTTCTTGCCGGTATTGTTGTTCAGATATTCTTTATCGTAGGTATGATGTTTATTTTGATACCTATAAACAACCTGAAACGCAAAAAGTCGATCTGTACCGAAGAGGTTCGTGCGACATTGGTTGATTACAAGCATACTTACAGACAGAAAAACAGACATTATACTCCTGTTTTTGAATATTTTTACGGCGGCAAGCTATACACTTCCGATTCTGATGATTATGCAGGAAGCAAAAAATACCAGATCGGATATGACGTTTTTATCAGAGTAAACCCCGATGATCCCGAAATGGTCTATGATAAGAAATATTCCACGGAAAGTGCGATATTTACTGCTATGTTCGGATTATGCTTTGCTCTGGGCGCATTGGTTATTTCAACGGTGCTGTTTATGACGTGATACTGTATTGAGCGTCTTGAAGGTTCAGATATAGTCGGTTTAAAGTTTTATTGGAATTTTGGTTGACTTATTTGTGGAGATATGATAAAATTATTCCGTTAGTTGTTGGATTTTTATTTTTTGTGAAGGGAGTAATAAATTTATGTCCAAGAAAAAAAATATTTCAGAAGAAAATATGACGGAAACCGTCGAGGAGCTCACCGAAGAGACAGCTGCCGAGACTGCTGCGGAAGAAACCGCAGAACCCGCTAAGACTGAGGAAACTGCTGAGGCTGCTGCAGAAGAGACCGCAGAACCTGCTAAGACTGAGGAAACTGCCGCAGAAGAGGACGAGGAACCGGAGTGTCCTGTATGCTCGGACTGTGACGAGTGTGTGTTTGACACCGACTGCGAGGAGTTTGTTCAGGCTGATGACGACAAGAATCTCTTTGCGCTTGTGACGAAGATCGTAACAAAGCTCAGAAGCAAGATAGCCGATGCAAAGGCTGCCTGCTGCAAGGGCACTGAGGAAAAGGAAGAGGAAAAGGAAGAGAGCAAGGACGACGAGATCTCGCTTGACAGTGACGATATAATTCTTGATGATGATATCATTGCAGAGCTTCGCGAGCAGGAGAGACGCGAAGAGCTGAAGAAGAAGGTAATTATCGGAGCAGCAGGCGCAGCCGCAGCTCTGGTGGTTCTTTCACTTATCACAAAGTCCTGCCGGAAAAAGAAGAAGGGCTGATTTCTTTTTACAGTTTTATTTACAGAACTATGGCGGACGTCGGGGCGTTGTATCGTTTCCGGCGTCCGTTTATTTATTAAAAACCTGAATCCGTGAAACTCAAATAGCAAAAATAGCTGAAATCAGGAAAAACAGAGCT
>JAFTCS010000263.1 GCA_017454565.1 Clostridia bacterium | reverse complement strand
TCGCCCGTTATATCATTCACAAAGCCGTAGATCCTGAAATCACCATAGGCGGTGGGAAGATCGGCGGCGGCCTGTTTTATCATGTGGTTCTCGTGCCGCCTGATGTAGTCCTGCAGATCCTTTATGGTAATGAAGCAAAGACCGTGCTTCCGGGCAAGCTCCCACAGATCGGGGAGTGCGCATCATTGTGCCGTCGTCGCGCATGATCTCACAGCAAAGGCCGCATTCTTCAAGACCCGCAAGTCTGCAAAGGTCAACGGTGGCTTCGGTGTGGCCGTTCCTTACCAAAACGCCGCCCTTTCGTGCGGTCAGCGGAAAAACATGTCCGGGACGTCTGAGGTCATCGGGCTTTGTATTTTTGTCTGCGCAGGCGCGGCAGGTGTAGCCTCTTTCGGCTGCGGAGATGCCGGTGGTCGTGTTTACATGGTCGATAGACACCGTGAAGGCTGTGCTGTGATTGTCGGTGTTTTCGCTGACCATCTGCGGCAGATTCAGCCTTTTTGCGATCTCTGCGGACATGGGTGTGCAGATAAGTCCGCGCCCGTATTTAGCCATGAAATTGACGTTTTCGGTGGTGGCAAACTGTGCCGCGCAGATAAGATCGCCCTCGTTTTCCCTGTCAGGGTCGTCGGTGCAGAGTATCAGCCCGCCGCTTTTCAGGACATCAAGAGCTTCTTCGATAGTGTTGTATTTGTATTCCATTAATATCGGTCTCCTTTTATTGCAGCTTACATAAATCCGTACTTTGCAAGAAAGCTTTCGTCAATACGGCTTTCCTGTTCTTTTGCGGAGGACGGGGGAGACATGAGTCTCTGAACGTATTTCCCGATCATGTCGTTTTCAAGATTTACACGGTCGCCTGCGCGTTTGGTGAGGAGCGCTGTCTGTCCGCCGGTGTGCGGAATAACCGACACCGAAAAGCTGCTGCTGTCCAATCCGGCGACCGTCAGGCTGATTCCGTCAATGGCGATCGAGCCTTTTTCAACTATCAGGGCGAGGATGGATGGGTCGGTTTTTACGGTCACCCACACCGCGTTCTGCTCACGCTTCATAGCGGAAATGACTCCGGTGCCGTCAATGTGCCCCGATACAATGTGTCCCCCGAAACGTCCGCCGGCAGACATGGCGCGCTCAAGATTTACACGGTCGCCCTTTTTCAGCAGACCGAGATTCGAGCGCCGCAGGGTCTCAGGCATCACATCGGCGGTGAAGCTTCCGGAGCTTATGCCGGTAACGGTAAGGCACACGCCGTTTACTGCAATTGAGTCGCCAAGCTTTGTGCCTTCAAGAACGGTGCGGGCGGAAATACGGATACTTCCAGCAGAAGCTCCCGAAACCACGGAATCAACGGTACCGATCTCTTCAATTATTCCCGTGAACATCCGGCATGCTCCTTTCTACGTCATATTCCAGCAGAATGTCGTCACCAAGCTGTGTAATGGTTCTGTTTTTCAAAAGAGCAGCATTGTCGGGGCTGTCGGCGCCCAGTCCGCCTACCGGAGATTTAGTGTCTCTGCCCCCAAGCAGCTTTGGCGCGATATAAGCGCATACATGTGTGACTATTCCGCTTTTGAGAGCAGAATAGTTAAGCTCTCCGCCGCCCTCTATCAGAACGCTTGATATCTGCCTTTTCGCAAGATATTCCATAAGGGCGTTCAGGTCGGTATGACCGTCCTTTTCGGGCAGTATCACTACCTCGGCGCCGGTTGCTTCAACGGCTGCTTTTTTTTGTTCGTTACAGGCAGTACATGCGATAAGCAGAGGGTATTCCCTTGCGGACCGGCAAAGCTTGCTGTCAAGCGGTATCCTGAGAGAGGAATCCGCAATGACACGCAGCGGCTGGTGTGAGTTTTCGAGCCGGCAGTTCAGCATGGGGTCATCCGCCAGTACAGTGCCTATGCCTGCAAGTACAGCGCTGTATGTGCCTCTCAGAGCGTGAACGTGCTCACGGGCGGTCTTGCCTGTTATCCACTGGGATTTCCCTGTGTATGCGGCGATCTTTCCGTCAAGGGTCATTGCGTATTTCATAACGACGTAGGGGGTGCCGGTGGTGATGTAGTGGAAAAACACAGGATTCAGGGCGTCGCATTCTTCACGGAGAAAATCCTCCGTTACCTCAATGCCGTTTTCGCGCAGGATCTTTGCGCCCTTGCCGGATACCAGCGGGTTAGGGTCGCGGGAACCGATATAGACCCTTGAAATTTTATGCTCAATGATGGCTTCGGTGCACGGCGGCGTTCTGCCGTAGTGACAGCACGGTTCAAGGGTAACGTACATGTCAGCCCCCTCTGCGCTTTCGGTCAGAGAAGCGAAGGCGTTTCTTTCGGCATGAAGCTCGCCGCATTTTCTGTGGTACCCTTCGCCGATTATCCTTCCGTCCTTTACAATGACTGCGCCTACCATGGGATTGGGCGCAGTAAAGCCTCTGCCTGACTTTGCAAGCTCTATTGCCCTGAGCATGTAGTCACGGCTGTTCATCTATACTCACTCCTTTACAGACATATAAAATAAAAACCCTTATGGAAATTCCATAAGGGTGGTAGATATGATCTCTGACATTCTGATTATCATTTTACCTTTTTCGTCCGGACTATACCGTCGGCTTCGGAATCTCACCGAATCGGCCCGGTATTCCGGGCAGGCGGGCTGTACCGCCGGTGGGGAATTTCGCCCCGCCCCAAGGTTTCTGAAAATAATTATATCACTCTTTGTTCAGAATGTAAAGACTGGCGGAAAATTTATAGAAAATCAACGGCTCTTTTGCAGCTTTCACTGCTCATTTGACTGTGAAAATGTAATCGCCGTCAATGGTCAGGACCTTTGTGCCGCCAAGAAAAAATGCGTGACCGTCTGTTGAGTTGAAAAATACCGGCTCATCCGGAACATTTTCCAGAGTGGAATTGCTGACCCTTACACTTATCGAACTGACAGTGTCGCAGAATCCGGTGTTTATTTCCGTAATGAACATAGGCGGCTGTTCACGTTCATCAGGGAATTTTTCAATAGAAAAGGTAAGTTTCAGTTCGCCGCTTTTCAGCCTGCGCACATGCATTACCATACGGCGGTACTTGTGAAGGTGATGATACAGCAGCGAGTTTATCCATACCTTTGCGCTCTTGCTTCTTTTCTGTATTATGCCCATACGGAACATCTCGTCTATGGCGCTCTGTATTTCATCCAAAAGAAGATCATCGCCCTTATTGCCGAATTCCATGCGCTTATTGACAGCAAGTCTCGCCTGAAGCATGCTCTCATAGGCGAGGTTTGTGCTGTGGTAGCCGAAATTTCCGCTCTGGATGCACCTGCCGCGGTAAAACGCAGCCTCGGCAAGCTTGCAGTTGTAATCTCCCATGAGGAAGCGGCGTTCGCAAATAGAGTATATTTCCTCTACCATTTTCCATGCAATATCGGTATTTTTCGGTACACCGTGACCGAATGCAAATAATCTTGCAATCTTGCCCATAGCCTTCAGACTGCCGCTTGCCGAAGCGATGCTGTAGTACCGGAACGCTTCTTCATACCTGGGTATGCCGTCATCGTATTCCCCCGAATAGCACAGATCTCCCAAGTACACTGCATAATGGGGGTCGGCAGTCATGTCGAAAAGCTTTTTCAGCAGCCTGTAGGATTCCGCAGGGTCGCGTTCAAATATCCTGTCGCCGTAATAGCAGCTTTTGCCTTTGAACTTCAGTGCCAGCTTGTTGTCCTTTTCGCAAAGTTCGTTCAGGAAGCTGCGGTAGAGGGTTATGGCCGTATCATCGGCGGAGTCAAGGTCGCCTGTGCCGCCCGTACTGTCGTAATACAGCAGGAAATCTTCCTTTTCCTGATCTTTGTAGGTCCTTTGGTCAACAGGTTTTTTTTCGTCGTCAAAATACCGGTCTATATCACGGATAAGTCCGGAGGCGGCGTTTCTCAGCGGGATAGAATTGTTGAAGATATTTTCTATAATCCCTAAAATTCCGGAGACCTTTTTTGCTCTGTCGGGCAGACCGGGCAGGATATCTATATCGTCAGGAGTTTTCTCCTCCGGGAAATCCTCAAGATAAATGCAGTAATGGCTGTAAAGCGGCTCAAACCACTCGCTGTAAAGAGTGGAGTTGTCGGCATTCGAGCTGCGTATATTTTGCAGACCTATGTAAAGGTCACTGAGGGTCAGAGTGAACGGTTCACTAAAAATAACGCGCACCACATCGGGGGCACCGCCGGTCAGTTCAGACCAGGTGATATTATACCTGCACAGATCTGTAAGCTGCTGAGGGCCAAGTGTCACGGGCGGAACGTAGGTCAGGCGTGAAAGCGCAATTTTTCTTGTTTCATAGGTACTGATGTCATAAACTATCGCAAACTTTTTCCCTATGCTTTTTACAAGACCGAAGTGTACCTTGCCCTGTCCCTCAAAGCGAACGGTGTCATCATTCCGTAGCTCATGCATGACTCATCCCTCTTTTCACGATAAAATCAGCAATTTTTGTCATTGATATTACGTTGTTATTTTATCACATATTAATGAAATTTGTCAATATTAATTACGTTTTGGCGCGCGCCGGCAAGCCGCTGTTCCCAATTCGTGGAGAAAGATAAACAAGGGGTAAAATACACCCATCGCGCACAGAAGCTTTTTCCCAAAGACGACAGCAGAAAAGTTTTGCTCAAGCTTTTTCAAAAGCTTGCAGCGAGCAGGGGCGGTGCCCCTGCTCGCTCTCCGCAGAGAGCGAAACACTTTATTATGCAGCCGGGCAGGGGGATGAATTCAACAACAGTCCGGTGGACGGTTTTGACCTTCACCCCTTGCGGAGCACTTTCGTTAAGAGTGTTCCGCACTCTGCGGAGTGCGGGCAGGGACTCTGTCCCTGCAC
>JAFTCS010000262.1 GCA_017454565.1 Clostridia bacterium | reverse complement strand
TCCCTGCTCGCTCTCCGCAGAGAGCGAACTACTTTATCAGCCAGCCGGGCAGCCAGCGTGACGCTGGACCCCTGTTCGCGGAGATTGATAAACAGGAGTGTAGCTGAAAACTTTTTTTAAAGCAATATGACGGGTTGTGACGGGTTTATATATACCTTTCCATGGAAAATAAATTATAAATTTATATAAAAGGTACTGTATAACCCGTCACAACCCGTCACAGTTCCGCACAAGAATTAATCCTGCAACAATCGCTGCATTTACCGCTGTGATATTTTAACTTTTAACTTTTATCTTTTAACTTTTAACCTTAAGAGAGGTATTTCTGTATAACGGCGTAATGTGAATAGGGCAGAGGTTCGGTGTCCGGGTGCTTTTTCAGCTCGGATTCAAGAAGCTCTTTGAGCATGTCCTTGGTAAGGCTGCCGCTGTATTTTGATTTGCTGAGCAGCAGCCCGAATGCCGCAAGCATTGCAGCGGTGTCGGCGTTATCTTCGGGAGATGAGTTCAGCTCGTCAACGGTTATCGAACGTGTCATTACAAGATTTTCGCCGTCGGGAGATTTATAATGTACCTCGATAAAGGCAAATTCATCGTTAGCTTCTCCGCTGCTTACCTTGACGTAGCGGCTCTGATATTTCTGCTCGGCCTTGCCCCTTTTGAACTCTACAAGAGCTACCACATTGTGCTCGGAACCGATGCCGTCCACGGCCTTCTCGGTGTCGTGGAATTCCTGCCGGGTCAGCATTCTTGCGTTGTAGCCGATAAGACGGTACTCGCTGACATAAGCCGGATTTAGCTCTACCGAGATCTTTACGTCCTTTGCGATAGTGACCATGCTTGAAAGCAGCTTGTCGGAGAGACAGTCAAGTATGTCTCCGGGAGATGAGACAAATGTATAGTTGCCGTTGCCGTTTCTTGCAAGAGCCTCCATTTTGTTATCCTTGAAATTATTCTCTCCGTAGCCGACTATAGAGAGATAAATTCCTGTCTCGCGCTTTTTGTAGATGTATTTTTCCAGACCGCCCTCAGAGGTTATTCCGAAGTTGAAATCGCCGTCCGTAAAGATAAAGACACGGTTTATATCTTCTTCCCGGAAGTTGTCGCTGAGATAGGTGTAGGCGTCCTCAAGACCCTTGCTGCCGTTGGTGCATCCGCCTATGCCGTCTATTTTGAGGATGGCTTTTACAAGCTCGTCACGGCTGCCGCAGTGCAGCTTCTTTACAACGGTTCTGGTGTCATCGCTGTATGCGATGATGGAAAGTATATCGCCCTCACGGAGCTGTGCCATTATAGATGCCATAGACATCTGCACAAGCACCCATTCGTCATCCATGCTGCCGGAAACGTCTACCAGCATGGCAAGGTTGCGACGGATGTTTTTGTCTGCCTTCATTCCCTTGAAACCCAGGAACATAAGCTCGGAATCACTCTGCCATGGGCATTTGCAGTGTTCGGTGCTTACAGAAAACAGGGAATCGTCCTTGGGGGCGTCAAGCTTATAGGAATAGGAATTTACTATTTCCTCAACTCTTACAAGGTCGCTGTCTATAGAACGGCCGCGGTTTATCCTGCTGCGCAGATATGTCCATGAAGCGGTGTTGACATTTGCAGAAAAAATGAGCTGAGCCTTGTCAAGAGGACTGTGAATTTCGTTTTCCGGCTTGGAGTTGGTCTCAACGGTATTGAATTCCGGCTCTTCTTCCATGAGCGGGGCGGGCATGCAGGCTTCTATGGGCTCTGGCTCCACCATAGCGCATGCGTCCTCCATGGGGACGCATCTAGCGGCACTCATCATCATTCCGTCAGCAGGCATTCCGCCTCTGGCTTTTCGCAGACCGCTTGCCTTTGCGTTTTTTCCTGGGGCTAAATTCTGAAAAAAGCCTTTCAGTCCGCCGGGTGCGCGGTCGTCATCTACCGGGTCGCGGCGGTAGCGAAGGTTGAACCTCCAGCTGTCAGAGTATTCGATGCCGGGCACAACATCAATATCCGCTCCGAAACAGCTTTTGCAGAGCTGTTCTGTTTGTTCGTCGCTGTAGCCGAGGGTTTTGTAGAAAGTCCGGATCTCTTCAAACTGCTTTTCGTTCATCTGGTAGTATTTTTTGCGCCTGTTGGTAAGAATTGGCATGTTTTTGCACCTCCGAATGTGTTTGTATTATTTTACCATATTTTTGCACTTTTGTAAATGCTTTTATAAATCATGCGGGTAAATAATGAAGCGGCCAGCGTGACGCTGGCGCAGAGCCTGCGCTCTAAGTACAAGGCGAAACTTTGCCACTCGCGAACAGAAAGAAGTGACAGCCGCGATCGGTTTAGTTTTGGTCAGAGTAAACTGCGAACGCGAACACGTCCAGTGCGGTCACGCACCGCGAACAGAACGAAGTGACAGCCGCGATCGGTTTAGTTTTGGTCAGAGTAAACTGCGAACGCGAACACGTCCAGCGCGGTCACG
>JAFTCS010000261.1 GCA_017454565.1 Clostridia bacterium | reverse complement strand
CTTAACGAAAGTGCTCCGCAAGGGGTGAATGTCAAAACAGTCCAGTGGACTGTTTTGACAGAGGGGACGCCCTGCACAAGAGGGCGTCCCCTACTGACAGCACGGATAAAACTGCTCCCTGCCGAGAGGCGGGACGATTAACTTTTGGAGCAAATAAACAAAATTTACAATTGTTTTCATGCGTTTGTCCTGTATAAACAGCCTAAAGGGTTGACTTATAAGCAAAAAAATTGTATCATTGGTATATTGATTGCATTAAAGGTCGGTGCAGACCGGTCATAAAAAACGGAGGTATAAAATTATGCAGCTCAATGGTTCTGAGATCATCGCTGAGTGTCTGCTTGAACAGGGCGTTGATACCGTGTTCGGATATCCCGGCGGCGCGGTGCTCAATATTTACGATGCTCTCTATAAGTACAGCGACAGGATCACTCACATTCTTTCTTCCCACGAGCAGGGCGCAGCTCATGCTGCCGACGGCTATGCAAGAACAACAGGCAAGTGCGGTGTCGTCATCGCTACATCAGGCCCCGGCGCCACCAATCTGGTCACGGGCATAGCTACGGCATATATGGATTCCATCCCTATGGTCGCCATCACAGGCAATGTGTCTAATGATCTTTTAGCAAGAGACAGCTTTCAGGAGGTGGATATCTGCGGTATCACCCTGCCTGTTACCAAGCACAACTTCATTGTTAAAAACGTAAACGACCTTGCAAACGTTATCCGCAAGGCTTTCCGGATTGCCATGTCCGGCAGAAAGGGTCCTGTGCTCATAGATATCCCCAAGGACGTTACAGGCGCAAAGTGCGAATATACGAGGGAAACTCCCGAAACAATAGAAAATCCGCTTTTCTCCGAGGCTTCTGACTTTATGGCTGCTGCCGCTGCTATAAACAGTGCAAAGCGTCCCATGATATACATGGGCGGCGGTGTGGTAAGTGCAGACGCCGGAAATCAGCTCCTTGAGTTTGCCGAGAAGATCGATTGCCCTGTGGCTTCATCGGTAATGGGTCTGGGCGGCTTCCCGTCATCTCACAGACTGTTTATCGGAACTATCGGCATGCACGGAGGATACGAGACCGGCAAGGCTACCGATAACTGCGACCTCATTATTGCAGTCGGCGCACGATTCTCTGACCGTGTGGCAGGCGACAGGAAAAAGTTCGGCAAAGACGCTACCATCATCCAGCTTGACATAGACAAGGCCGAGATCAACAAAAACGTAAGGATAGACCACAGCCTTGTAGGTGATCTGAAGGATACCCTGAAAAAGCTCACCGAATCTGTTGAAAAGGCCGAGCACAACGAGTGGACAGCCATGCTCTCAGAGTGGGCAAAGAAATCCGCCGTTACCGAAACGCCCGGATCCGAAAATTACGCACATCCCTATCACGTTATTGATCTGGTAAGGTCTATGACAAAGGATGACGATATTATCGTTACCGACGTAGGCCAGCACCAGATGTGGGTATCACAGAGATACAGCTTTGAAAAGCCCCGCAGATGGTGCACCTCAGGCGGTCTGGGAACAATGGGCTACGGCATGGGTGCTGCAATAGGCGCTGCTGTTGCAAATCCGGATAAGAAGGTCGTGCTCTTCACCGGTGACGGCAGCTTCCACATGAACCTCAACGAGCTGGCAACAGTCTGCTCATATAATCTCAATGTAACTATCGTTGTGCTGAACAACACTGTTTTAGGAATGGTGCGCCAGTGGCAGAAACTGTTTTACGGCTGCCGTTTCTCACAGACCGACCCGCACAGAAAGACCGACTTTGCCGCAGTTGCAGAGGCTTTCGGCGTCAGGGGCATGAGGATACATAACGACGACGATGCAGAGCAGGTACTCAGGGAAGCTATCTCAGTCAACGGCCCGGTATTGGTCGACTGCCGAATCTCACCTGATGAGAATGTTCTGCCGATGATACCGCCAGGCAAGACCGTGGATGATATGATTACCGAAATGGAGTGATACACATGGAAAACAAACAGATCATAGGCATTCTTGCCCATAACCATCCGGGCGTACTGCTGAGGATCACCAGTCTGATCTCACGCCGCGGCTTCAATATAGACAGCCTTACCGCCAGTCCTTCGGGTATCGAGGGATATTCACGCCTTACCGTCCGCATCAGCGGAGACGACGATCAGGTAGAGCAGTTCATCAACCAGATGCTCAAAATTGTTGACATCAAAAAGGCAGAGGTCATGCCGGACAACTCATCAGTAGCCATGGAGCTTATCCTTATTAAAGTAAGCTCCGATCAGGATACCAAGAACGATATCATTTCACTGACATCGACCTATCACGCTTCACTTGTAAACCTTGGCGATAAGTCGCTTACGTTCAGGGCGTCCGGCACACCCGACCAGATCGACACCCTTATAAACAGCCTTCGCCCCTACGGAATACTTGAAATGGCAAGAACAGGCATAGCAGCACTTGAAACAGGCGACAACTGCCTGACTATCTGATTATATAATTTATAACACAGCAAAAGCCGATGGAAATATCTCCATCGGCTTTTGTGCGTAAACAGGACCTCTCTGCCACGGCTGTCGTTAAGCTACTGTGTGCGAGGGGTGTAGTTTCCCTTTTGCTTATCAATCTCCGCGAACAGGTCGCGTGAAGTCACGCACCGCGAATCGGTAGCGCAGACTCTGCGCCATTGGATTTAGACAATCTCCAGCCTCGACCATGCTGGAATAAACCTTTCCATCTGTGCCTTCATAAGAAGCTTGTTCTCCGCCGAAACAGAGTCCAGACAATGGAAGGTCAGTTTGTGCTGCGTCATGTCATAGCTGAAATAGCCTCTTGCATTGAAGCTTGCGGCAACCTTTTCCATACCCTCGGCAGTAAAATCTCCGGACGACAGAGAAAAAGCGTTTATCAGGGCATTGCGCCTGCCCTCAAGGGTATTCAGCAGATTTACCCGCTGCAGCAGTTCCTCCCTCAGTTCAAGTCCATAGCTTTCCGCCGTTGGAATAAAACACTCCCTGATAAGCTCCTCCGCTTCATCAAATAAAAGGTCAAGCCCTGCAGCATAAGCTTTAAGCTCTGCATAAACTATTCCACCCGGCTCGATATCATAAAGTCCCGTATCTTCAAGACGCTTTTTCATTATTTCAAATTCCGACATGCTTTACCTCCCGTCAGGTCATTTCAGTCACGTTAACCACATGCAGAGTCAGAAGTGTGTCATTGTCTGCGCTGACATCCTGTGTGCCTGATGCAAAACAGAAGTTTTCTACTCCGTCTACCTCCATAATGACCTTGCCCACTGCCGACATATAGAAGCTGCCGCCCACGGGAAGCTCCTGAAAATACTGTTCTACCCTGCTTTCCACCCGTGATATGACATCAGCGGCAGCCATACCGCTTTTGACGCTAATCTGCACGTTGAGTGTGACCTGCTCCACAGTCGCCGCCTGTACCGTAACCGAAATTCCCATGGGTGTTTTCTGCGCCATGACCGACTGTACCTCAGACAATACAGACTGCGCAGGAGCCGCACCTCTGCCGCCGACCGTGACTATAACCACGCCTGAACGGCTGGTATCTCTGTAGGCTTTTGCCGAGTACACACCGTCAATGCTCATGGCAATATTTTCATAATATGCGCTGTTCAGCCCGTTTGGAGTGTTCCTCATACTTTCCGTTATTCTTGCCCTCAGAGATTCATCATCCTCGTCATCCGTTCCGCCCCACAGATTTGACGACGCAGCAATGCTGATACCCACGGAAAAATATGTAACGATAGTCGTAACGCTGTCGCGGCCTGCATTGTACCTTTCTCCGCTGTCCTCGGCCTGTATGTTTGCAAAAGCATAATACTGTCCTCTCGGTATGGTGATCTCCGACACCGTGACATAGTTCAATGAACCGTCAATATTTGTACATACTGTGCCCTCCGGAATCACCAGATTGAATTCCAGCGGTGTATCAAGCAAAAATGTCACTCCGCCCCTGGCCTTCTGACCCTTTTTTCTGCTCAGACCGCGCTGCTGTGCGTGATAATCAAGACTTGCTCCGGTTGCAGTATTCGGGAACGCCTGTCTGCGAATCCATTCAAGCTCACAGGAAAGTGAATACAGCTCGCCGGCAAGCACTCTGAATCTCATGCCTATATCGCCGGCTTCATCGGCATTCAGACCGGATAGATCTGTGAATTGGTTATTCATTCGTGTAAGAAATTCATCATAGCTCACCGCCATTGTTATTGTCTCCTCTCACTATTATTTCTATGTCGATACCTGTCAGCGACACTGTAACGGTTATCTGACCGTCATTGATCGCCGCGCCTGTCACCTCGGCTTCTGGTATACTCTCCAGAGCCTTTCTTGCGCAGGCTTCAATTTTCGGCACTGCCTGCGGGTCATCCGGACTGACTTCGCTGATACCGCTGCCAAGCTCTCTGTTATATATGAATCCGCCTTTCCGCGCCGAAAGCAGCACATATATCCTCTGAATAAGCTCCTCCATTCCCGCAATATGATAAGGCAGACCCATACTGTTTATTTCCATATCGCCGTGTAAGCCCAGCTTCATATCCATATCAGTCCACCTCCAGCGGCACATCGTTTATAAACACAGTTCCGGTTATCCTTATCTCACCGTCATTGTTAAGGTAAATTTTAGCGCCGCCCTTTGAATAGAGAAGCAGCTCGCCTGCCTTTAAATCATTATCAGTGTTGTTCTTTCTTATACCCATTAAAAGCCTGCGGTCGTCCTCACTAAGTATTACGGCATCCTCATACCTGTCGGGCATATACTCTATTCCCGCAGGAGCAACCATTGAGAGCATTGAGGTGCCGCCGTTGCCCTCTGCGGCCACTCTGCTCTTTATGCTGTTTGTGACCTTGCCGGTATCACAGAAAAGCGCGCCCGTTCTGCCCTTGAATAATCTTTCGGATAATCTCAAGCCTTTTTCACCTCCGCATAAATTTTCGTCCGTTCGCCTCTCCGGTCAAGAGTGTAATTGACCTCCCTTATCCTGTATCGTCCGCTGCATATATCCGTGGTCAGAATATCGCCCACACTGCACTTTGCTCTGCCGCGGCACTCTGCGCTTATCCTCTCGTAAGCAGAGTCAGACTTATCAAGCAGTTTTTTTGTGCCTAGTATAGAGCCGGAGCGCCCCTCCACAGTGTTGACATATCTTATCCTGCCGACATGACAGCTATCTGCTTTTTCGCTTCTGAACACCATATCATAACCTCTGTCGGGCAGGACCCTCGCTCTTATTTCCGAGATGAGCGAACTGCTTTTCAGCTCTCTCCGGAAAGAAATAAGGCTTTCCGAAGGCAGGAACAATTCTCCCTCTCCCTCATTTCCGCTTACGTCGATAGCGCCGCTTTTATCTATTTTAGGTTCGGTATTAAGAAAGACCGTAGCGAACTTTTCCAGCACTGCCCACTCGCTCATACCCTTTGACACGGTAAACTGACCGCTGAACACCCTGTCCGGACCTATAAACCTGTCGAAGCCCAGCGGTTCAAAGTGTCTTTTCATAAGAAAACGCATTGACGGGCACATATAGGTCTGGGGTCTCGCCTCATTGTCGAGAAGAACAGCAGCGGCGCTTCTGGCGTACACTGTAAGGAACCTGCCCTTGCTGTTAAATTCCTCGGCCTGCTGATCTATGCAGCCGGAAAAAACAGTCTCATCGCCGTCAAAGGCTTCTATCCTGTGCAGTGCAGGAACGCTGCCGTCTATTGCAAAAACAACTCTCAGGCTGTCAGCCGGCGCACTGCATGACGATGACAGACTCACGCTCATAGGGTGCTTCAGCAACACTGTTTTTCCGTTATTATCTGTGATGCGGAATGTCAGCACAGTCTCACGCTCCTTCCGCGGGGAACGGCTGTATCCGGTCTCTTAACATCGGGATTCAGCTTCACCAGAGCACCTATATCTATGCCGCTCTCGTATGAATAATCCCACAGACACTTTACACCGTCCGATATCTTACGCACAGCCTCAGACTTTTTAAGGCCATCGCTGCACTCCACAAAGGTAAAGCTGTATTTTATCACCTTGCCTATATCGGCGGCGATCATCCGCAGCTCCTTAAAATAGGCAAGCATCGGGCGCTGTGACGGTATATAGAGTATCCCTCCGCCGCCCTTTTCAAAGCGCTCCCTGAGAGAGGCAAACTGCTCTGCACAGTTTTCACCGAAAAATTCGCCCTCTCCGCTAATAAGCCTTGCATCTTTGCCGTTTTCCGTAACAATGCTGTCGTCATTAATAAGCCTTTGCTCGGAAATATTCCTGCTGCGGGTTATCCTTATCTGCTGAGGATTATTCGGAAACACGAAATCTCCGAAGCTCATTTTTCCGTCACAATTCATACACATCCTCCTCCGCATCTATCCGCCTGTCATATCGCAGAGCGTCGGCCTGCAAAATATCCGACAGGCTGATGATCGTTTCCAGCTCCTGAGCATAGAATTCTTTGCTGTTTCTTACCGCCTCAGCATTTTCAGCTTCCTTCATTCTGATCCTCCCTTCTCATTCTCAGGGCAATAATGCTGATATGCTCCCTGAACCGTTCTTTTTCGGCAGTCCACATGTAATCCTCCCACATGCAGCCCTCAAGAGTTATTGTCTGCCCGTCAAGCTGCAGCGTCACCGTAAAGTTATCCAGATCATAAAAATTACAGTTTTCAAACGGCTGCCTGAACCTCACCCCGGTAAGGCTGAGCTTATGTTCCCTTCTGCGCTCTGCATACCCCTTGTCCTCACTGCAAAAGCAGCTTCGCACCCTGTACAGCTCGGAAGTGACTTTAAGCTCGGCCTTTTCCGCCTGAAGCAGCTTTCTGCCGTCAATAGTGATATCCACATCTCTGCCGCATAACAAATCTTTTTCAAACAATACAAACATCCCTCCCTTAGTAAATATTTTACACTTTTATTCAATAAAACGTAAATTTTGAGAGCCTGAGAAGTCAGATGGTTTTGAGTCTCGCCTGTCAACTCGGTAGGTGCTTCTCAGCCGCCCCTGAGAGGTCTCCACCGGAGACCCGCGCTCGTCTTTGTCTGCTGTTTTATCGAATAATAGTATTTACAACCGCTTTCATATAATTTGTCTCAGCAGTATCCTTCCCTTAGAGTAAAGCCCATTATTACTTTATATGCAAAAAGAGATCTGTCGTACATACATTTTTCCACACTGACAGAGACTATCTCTCTGCCGCCGTCATGTTCAAGCACTGCCCTGCATACGCTTCTTGCAAGCTCCTCGCAGAAAGCGCCGCCCTTACTTTCGTCCGAAGCTACGCTCACAGTGAGCTTTTCACTGCCGAAAATACAGTCCTCGCTGCCGAGAAGAAAGCCTATGCGGTCGCATTCCTCACGGCTCACACATATAACCGGCTCTTTCAGCGGATATCCCACTTTCGCCGGACTATACGCCCTGATTATCCTGCATCCGCTGAGGTTCTCGTCCTCACCGAGTGCCTGAAGTATTCTCTCCGAAAAATCACTCATCCTCATCCTCCTCCGTAACTTTTCTCAGACAAGCCTTTGTATAGCAGCCCACTCTCGAAGTATAATCGTCCTTCCAGATCAGCACATATCTGCTGCTGCCCTGATAAATGATACTGCCGTATCCTGATCCCTCAAGCAGCTCTCTTGAACAGAACATGGCAAATCGTTTCGGTTCTGTTCTGCCCTGGGCAGCATGCTCCATACCGCCCCACTGCATCTGGTAGTATCGCATCGGGCTTATGACCGCCTTGCCGCTTTTTAATCCTGACGTGCTCTCAACAGTCACCGCAAGGCCTATCCTGCTGATCGCTTTGCTGATATTTTTCACCGTTACCTCCCATTGCTCCCATGCTCAGGAAAAGCATCTGAAAACGAAAGTATCGTCCAGACCCTCACCAAGCTGCGAAAGAGCTTCATTCCATATACGTTCGGCATATTCAAGCCTTTCTCTGTCCGACCTTACAGAGATATCTCCCACCTTGACATCCGTTCCCGCTTCGGTCATGCTCCACAGGACATACCGGTAATATGCAAGAGCTGCGGCAGCATACTCTTTTTTGCCGCCGCAGCAGTCTGCATTTTCGGGGAGCATGCGCGCGATATCAGCCATACTCATATCGCACAGATATCTGCTCTCCATTACCTCATCCTCAGAGAGACCCGACAGCGTGGCAAACAATGCAAGCACCCTGTCATTAATCACTCTGCATCCTCCTTACGCAAGAATCTTCGAGGCGTCCTTTACTATCTTTGCAAAGCCGGCAATGCAGCTGATGGTAGTTCTCTCAAGCTGTCTGTCTATAAGCTTATCTGAATCCATAACGATATTGCCAGACTGCACCATTTCAAGAGCGCAGTTCTTGTCAAGACCGATAATGCTGCCTGACGTCATTGACGGAATATGCAGGAGCTGAGCACCCAGCGGAGTTATCATCTTACCTGTGCCCTGGAAGGTCAGACCTGCAACGGCGTCCTTCATTTCGGTAAGAGCCATGAGCTTCTGCATCATATCGGTAGGAGCCAGCATGGCGTTCAGCTCGTAAGGAGCAATTCCCGCCCAGAGCTTGATAAGATCCCCATAAGTAAGAGTGCCCGCCGTAGTGAGCGACACAGTGGATGCCGCATTGTTGTTGCCGTCACCGTTTACAATGACGTCTACCGCATCCTTGAGCTGCTCTCTTGCAATATGTGCGCCGATCTGACGGAGCATGACCGTAAAGAGATCGAGTCTCTGATACTTGATCGCCTCGTAGGAAGCCACCAGCATTCTGCCGCGTTTCTGAAGCTTTACCAGATTATCGCTTGTTCTGATGCTGGTACCTGGCAGGATGGCGCCCTCTGCAACAGGGTTCATCTCTCCGCCGTTCGCCGGTTCTGAAACCACGGAACGGTAGTCCATACCGTTGATAATAGTCTTGGTAGCAACGATATTTCTGAGCCTGTCGCTGGAATCAATACCCTGTTTCACGGCTCTCGCCACATACTCAGGGAAAAGCGCAGCCGAATCGCTGGTCTCAAAGAACTTCATTACCGGGTCAGAATGCGAACCGCCCACCTTGATGTCAAATCTCTTGAGCTGTCTCTGGAAAGCGTCAAGCCCCTCCATAGAACTGCCCTTATAGTTTTCAGACGGGTCAAGCTCCTCAAGAATCTCGGTAAGACCTCTGCCGCTGTTGTACATACCCTTTTCAAGTCTGATATTATCAAAATAACTCATTATTAATTCCTCCCTTTATCAAAGAATGATACCTGCAATATTGGTATTTGAATCAATGTCTACAATAAGGTGTTCCCTGCCGTTAGTGCTGTCCACAGCGATCTTGCTGCCGGTTGTGGCCGACACCTTCTGATATCCCAGCGAAAGGCTGCCGGTGTACGGAACTCTGACATAGCCCTCAAGCTGGACTGCTGCGATCCCGTCCCTGACCTTTTTGCACACTCCGCAGAAAGCGCCGCTGGTCACAGCCTGCACCTTGCCGTTAGCCGAGATGCCTACCACCTTACCTGCCGCTACACTGCTGTCAGCCTCAAATGAAGCTATCTGCTCATTAAAACCTCTGAATGATGTTTTCATTGTAATTCCTCCTTAAATATTTTTGTAACCTTCGTTGCCGCCTGTTTCCTTTGAACTGCCCCTGAAAATCTGAGGCTTCACGGGAAGCATTTCCTCCGCCTTTACCTGAAAGGCCTTTATAAGCTCGTCAAGCTGTCTCACCGAAAGTTCCGCGGTTATCCTGCTGAGCGTATCCTCGCCAAGCTCCGGCAGCACAATGGACGAAAGGCTATTTACCTCTCTGACAAGCTTGTCACGATAAAATTCACCATCGGCAGCCTTTTTTTCAAGACTTCTGACCCAGCTTACAAGCTCCTTCATTTCCTCTGCGGAGAAGCTCTGCTCCTCTCCCGCAAAAAGCTTTTTCTCGATGTTCGTATCACTCACTCCTTTATTTTTTATACTATCATCCTCGCCTGAACCGTAGCTTTTTACCACACCTGCCATCCTCTGAGCCGGCACCGCCACAAAGGACCACTCGTATGCGTCAGTCGGTTCTTCAAGCGCGGCATAGCACAGCCTGCCGCCGTATTTTTTGCCCCTGATATGTTCACAACCGGAAATTTCCTTTCCGCAGATCGAGCATATACGGTGCTTTACTGCACACCCCACGCTTACCTCCTTTTTAATGCCGCTGTCCAGTTCAGAGATCAGACCCTTGCTGTGTTCGCTGCAGGGAATATATGCTCTGGCGAACAGCCTTTTGTACGGTTTTCCGTCCGAGCAAAATCTGCCCTCTACATTCTCCGTCTTGCAGGAAAATATTCTTGCGCTCTGATTGCTGCTTTTAGGGTCGTGGTCGGCAATACCCGTCACACCCACATACATCTCACTGAGCTTCTCCAGAGATTCGTCCGAAAATCTCTCGAAATCCCTGTCTATCTCATTGTCACACAGCACTACCGAAAACGCATATACATCATCCTCGCCTAACGGAGACCTTGTGTATTTGTTGATAAGCTCCAGCTCACCCGGAGCCGCCTTTCCTGAGATCCTGTTCATTCTTCCTCCTTATCTTCAAGACTGCTTGCCTGAGCGTTGTAAAGTCTTGCCCTCGCCAGTTCAACCTCATCCTGCAGGTTAACGCAGTTCCAACGTATACCGTATTTAATTTTGCTGCCCCTGAAACGCAGATACAGGTCACATATTTTTCTTATGCAGCCTTCAAGCTGCCCCCTGTAAAAGTCAAGCTCGCTTGTCAGTATATCCGCCTGCTGAACAGACATCCTTTCTGTTGTAGACCAGGAAAGCCCCAGCAGAAACGGCGGTATCGACAGCTTTGCAATTATCTGCTGCATAAGCATTTTCAGCGGTATCTCACAGTCCGGTATCTGATTTTCTGCACCGATGACCCTAATGTTCACATCGCCTACAGTCACAAAGTCCCTTGGTTCACGGCTCTTCATAGCCTTGCTCCACTCAGAAGCGATCAGCGCAGCCCTCTCCTTGGTAAAGCTTCTTTCGTTTTCACCCGGCTTGTAAGATACAGCAAAACGCACGTTTCCGACTCTGTCCCAGTTTGTGCCTACCGCATTGAATATCTTCATCATCATGTCGCCTACAAAGGGCAGTCCCCTCAGCACAGACGTACCGTAGACCTTTCCGGGCCGGTTCATAATAGTCGTGCACAGTATCAGTTCAGGATATCTCACCTTCACCATCTCCCCGGAGATACTGTTTGTCATAAAGGTAATGTCAAATGGGTCTTTTTCCGCCCTGAGCTCAACATCATCCAATGACGCATTGTAAAGCGCCGCTATTCTTCTTCCGCTTTTATCCGGCACCACCTCGCCTACTGCCGTACCATAGGTAAGCAGCTGGTCGAGATAGGTTGCCAGAAAGCTGTCGGCGCCCTGCTGGTTCCCGTTCACCCTCACTCGTCTGAGAAAGTCATTTATTTCCTCCTGAAGCTCCTTATCCTCACATTCGACACCGAATGTTCCTGTAAGCCTGACGAGCTTTCCAATGGCTGCATCCACCAAGGGTACATTCTCTCTCAACGACCTATAAAGATGCCACTCACAACGGTCGTCTCCTGAGCTTCCCATAAGCAAAAGTCCGCTTCTGTAACCGTCGCTCACGGCTGTCTGCACCTGAACAGGTTCTTTCTTCTTCCTCCCGAATATCATTCCTAACCTCCTTATTTGCGCGGAACAATCCCGCTTCGATTTTGTGCTTATACTATTATTCAATAAAAAGTATAAGTTTTGAGAACCTTAATAATTGTTTAATTGAACAATAGTATTACACACCCCCTGCCGCCGTTTATATGACGGCAAAGGCTATGATACCCTCATCCTCCTCTTCCAGTGACGACACAAAATAGCGTATGTCGTCCATGGCATGGTCGTTTTCCTTTACCGGCAGATCTCTGCCGCTGCTGTCCCACCGGTAAAGCCCAAACTCGGTCAGAGCATCCCCGCATTTACGGCAGATCTTCACCCTGCCCTCTTTCAGAGCCGTAAAGGTCTTGCGTATGCCGTCCCTCACATTGTTCACTGCGGGAACCACATTATACTCACCGTGACGCCGTATGACCTCAATAAAGCTTGCCGCCGACGGGTCAACGATCACTCTTGCGACCTTTCTGCCGCCTATAAGCTCCTTCAACCCCTGATAATGCTCCTCGTCTGTTCTTGAGCTGCCCTCACGCCGTGAACTGTAGTAATATTCCCTGAGCCTGTACCACACTCCGTCATACAGTCCCCAAAGGCCGAAGGATGACGGGTTGACCGTACCGTAATCGCACGATACCACATATTCCTCCGCGTCACCTGAGGGTGCGTCAACAGCCATGCTTTCGTCCGACATAAAGGGATACACCAGACCATCGGTCGCGCACCATTTTCCCAGCACAAAACGGTCATAAAAGCTGCCGGAATACAGCGTCCGGTACCTTTTAAGCACCTTCGGAGAAAGCGATGGATTGTCCTCCATAAGGAAATGCAGGTAATACATATTTTTTTCGGCGGTTTTCATCACCCATTCCCGGCAGAACCAGTGCTGCGGATACTCCGGGTTGCAGTTGAACCAAAGCTTTGCGTTCTCCTTTGAGCACCTTGCCAAAGCCTGCTCCACAAAGGTCCGCGGCATCAGAGCCGCCTCGTCAAAGAGCACACCCCATAGAGTCATTCCCTGTATAAGCGCCGCCGAGCTTTCGTCCTTGCCGCCGAAAAGATAGAAGGTGTTTGTCCTGCCCATTGAACTTACATAGAACAGGTTTGCCGAAAGTTTTTCCCGCACCTCGAAACCAAGCTCCCGAAGGATATTCAGCAGCGGAGTTGCCACGTTCCTTTTTACAGAGCGTATAGTCTTGCCGCAGACAGCGAAGCTTCCGCCATCGGTGCAGTACATTGCCCATGTTACAAAGGAAACGCTCATGCACAGAGTTTTGCCGCTTCTTACGGCACCGTCGCAGATTATCCCGTCAAATTTCGAGGTCTCCCTCTGTGGCAGCCACCAACTCAGCACGTCAAGCTGTTTTTTTGAAAATGCAGTATAGCTCAGAGCTGCCGCCCTCCTTTCTTTGAAGAGCATTTTGCGTCACTGCTCATCACCGCCGTCTCCGTCAGAATTTTCCGCACTCTTCAAATTGCCTATGCCGCTTACCAGAGCCTTGTAAAAGTCAGATGAACCGTTCTCTTCGTCACGGCCATACTGTTCAAGCTTTTCCAGCGCCTTCAGCCTGTCAAAGAATTTGATCTCCAGCGCACCCTCCTTGGGGCGTTTTATCTCAGCTACATTGAACAGATCATACTCTTCACCGTCAGCGCCAAAGGCATCCCCGGCGAAAAGCAGCCTTACAGCATCGTTGACGCTTCCAAAAGCGATCCTTTCATAGCCTGCATAAGCTTTTTGTCTTGCATTTCTGAGTCGTTTTTCATAGAGTCTGCTGACTTCCGCGTTGATGTCATCCCTTGAAAGCAGTGACACACCCGCTTTTTCGGGCATATCATATCCAGCTGTCAGGGCTGCGGTATTTGCATCGCCGCCAAGAGCATAGACCTCACAGAAACGTCTCTCACGGTTTGTCAGCTCGCCTGATCTTCTTTTCAACTCAGCACCTCCTTTCACTATCCCTGCCATTTCCGATATAATTTTGACCTTTAAAGGTCACATTATCACAAACATATATAAATATTTTTATTTCTCACTTTATTCTCAAAAAATATGATGTATCACTGCACAACCCGCACCGGAATATAGTAAAAATCGCGACCGACTTTTTTTCGCCTGGAACAAAACATGAAAGTGAAACTGAACACGTCATATTTCAACATTCTTTTGCAGATTTGTTGAAAATTACCCACCTACAGGAATATTTTTGTTAATTATTTTATGATAATTCTTTATCAGAATTATTAATTGCATAATCTATATTAAACTAATATTGGGATAGTAGACCCGGCAGGAGGGTGCCGGGCTATACAGATCATAAATTTCAAAACAAAGAAAGAGGGTATCAACACATGATAAGACACAGTAAGGGTCTCAAAAAGGCAGCCTCATTGCTGATGTCGGCCTTGCTGTCACTGTCGGTATTCTCGGTGGTCACTCCGCTGCAGACCAGCGCCGTTACCTACTCCGAGATGTCAGCACTGGACAGCTACGCATACAGCGGCAACGATCTTGGCGCAACCTACACAAAGTCGTCCACGACCTTCAAGGTCTGGGCGCCGCAAGCCGATAACGTACAGATAAAGCGCTACACCACCGGCAGCGATGCCGAAGCAGGCGCGGAAGTCATTGAGACCAAGGCAATGACAAAGGGTGCACAGGGCGTGTGGTCCATCACCATTCAGGGCGACCTGAACGGCACCTATTACACCTATCTTGTCACCTACGGCTCAAAGACCAACGAAACCGTTGACCTCTACGCCCGCACCACAGGCGTAAACGGCAACAGGGCAATGGTCATCGACCTTGACAGCACCGATCCGCCGGGCTGGGAAAACGACCACCGCGTAGACTGTCCGAACCAGACAGACGCCGTTATCTGGGAGATACATGTCCGTGACTTCTCCATCTCTGCCGATTCCGGCATGAAGTACAAGGGTAAATATCTTGCCTTCACAGAGACAGGCACCACCGTAAACAATGACGGCATACACCCCACAGGTATCGACTATCTGGCGGAATTAGGCGTTACTCACGTTCATCTGCTGCCTGTTTACGACTATTGCAGCGTTGATGAGACCAAGCTCAGCACCGACCAGTTCAACTGGGGCTATGACCCGCAGAACTACAACACCCCCGAAGGCTCCTACTCCACAGACCCGTATCACGGCGAGGTAAGAGTAAAGGAATTCAAGCAGATGGTGCAGGCTCTTCACAACAAAGGCAT
>JAFTCS010000260.1 GCA_017454565.1 Clostridia bacterium | reverse complement strand
GTATATACCCGTGACGAGGCTCTTTCTCTCCTGCTGGGGGATACCAGAATGCGCTTTTATCTCTGGGCAAAGCTTTGGAGGAGGACGCTCTTTACTGAACACGGCATCACTATACCTGACATGTATTACGAGGATGCGGCAGTTACTCCGCAGCTTTTCTGGTATGCAAACAAGGTGGTTTCCGTCAACTGCTGCGGCTATCATTACACCAGAGCCTTTTCTGTATACACAGAGTCGCGTATGACGCCCCAGCGCGTGAACGACTATGTTAATACCATACCAATGATAAGGCTGTTTCTTGAGTCTCAGGGCAGCTATGAAAAATTCAGGAGAAAATTAGGCGTACACATCTTCCATGTGTATTTTGCTGTTCCGTCAATGGTCAGACAGTGCGGTGAAAACGCCAAACGGCCGTCAAGGGAAAATATAAACAGAGCAAGGGCAAAGGTAAGGCTGAGCTTGAAGCTGAGCTATGCAAGGCTGAGCAAATTAGACCTGAAAAAGCCCGTCGTAGAATAATGAGGTGATCGTTTGAATAACAGCCCAAAAATATCAATTATACTTCCTATCTATAAAGTTGAAAAATACCTGCTGAGATGTCTGTTTTCGATCAAGAGGCAGACTTTCAAGGACTATGAGGTGCTTATAATAAATGACGGTTCTCCCGACAGAAGCCCGCAAATAGCCAAGACGTTCTGCCGCAATGACAGCCGTTTCAGGTTTTACAGCAAGCCGAACGGCGGACTTTCAGACGCCAGAAATTTCGGTATTGACCGTGTCAGGGGAGAGTACATTGCCTTTATCGACAGCGACGACCACATACACAAGGATTATTTAAAGGATATGTACGAGGCATGCAAAAAATACGATGCCGACATGGCTATATGCAAGTTCATGTATTCATATTTCAATACAGGCCTCAAGCTGCCCAGGCCTTCGGTGCTGAAAAGCGGCGAGCTGACCAGAGATCAGGCACTGGATTATCTCATCCGTGACACCAAGCTGCAGAGCTATGCCTGGAACAAGCTCTACAAGACAAAGCTTTTCAAAGATACCGGCATAAGGTACCCCTACATGTTCTTTGAGGACATTGCCACAAGCAGCCGTCTTCTGCACAACGCAAACAAGCTTGCTGTATGCGGAAAGCACCTGTATTTTTATGAAAAGCGTTTCGGCAGCATAATGGGCACCATGAATATGGAAAAGATAAGCGACTACTGGCGTTCCGTACTTGCCGAGAGGAACTACTTCCAGTATGCCGGAGTGTATGACAAGTACAAGCCTGCCATTGTTGCCTTTGCGAAAAAGGCGCATGATATAAATATATATTCCATTATCCGGCAGCATGTTCTGCATTTTGATTTCAGGAAGCTGCGCTACAATCTTGACACAAATAATGATATTTTCCGCTATGTGGTATCTGAGGACTATGTTCCGACTGATTATCTGCCGGAGGTGCCGTACAAGTTTGTACAGCCCGGCCGGAAAAATAAGAGCACCAAAAAAGAAGAACTTCAGGCATAATAAAAGCCGGTGGTCTGTACGATCATCGGCTTTTAATGCTTTTATTCAGGTGAAAAGTATATGTTTTTATAGCCTGTCCTTTGTCAGGGACAGGCGGAAAAAGCTGAATGTCGGAGGGCGTTGAGTCGCGCCTGTCGGCTCGGTCGGCGCTTCTGCTGCGCAGAGGTCTCCACCGGACACCCGCGCCCCACCGAAAACGCTGTTTATCATTTTCAGAGTTTCACGGATTCAGGTATTACTTTATCACTTCCGTTATCTCTTCCGAAAGCTCGGCGGTGCACTGTGCAGGTGCGCACAATGGAAGCTCCTTGCCCTTTCTTATAAATATCGGTACCTCGTCAATGGCTGCCTCGATGTAATGGACACCCTGAGGCAATACTTCAGTGCGGCAGACCTTTGCGTCTTTAAACACGGCAAGGCGCATTTCCTCGGGAAGATAAACGTATCTTCCTACGGCGTTCTGCTCGTATACTGGGGTTATCATTATGCTGTCACCCACAAGAAGCTGATCCTCTATGTGCCTTGCCCTCTTGTCATCGGGATATCCGAAAGCAAGCGGCTTTATCATCATGTCATCATTGCTGCAGGCATTCAGATAGGACTCATACAGATAGGGCAGTAGTCTGTATCGCAGCCCGACAATACCCTTGAAAGCTCTGGTGTCGCCCATATTATAGCATTCCTGATTTCTTGTTCCGAGTGCGCTGTGGTCACGCATGAGAGGAGTGAAAATGCCCACAGCCAGCCAGCGGAGAAGCAGGTCACGCGTACAGTTGGCGCCGAAGCCGCCCAGATCTGCGCCGGTGTATATGAAGCCGCACATATTCAGAGACGGCATCATCTTGATATTCAGCAGGATATGCGACCACCAGGACTGATTGTCGCCGGTCCATATACCGCCGTAGCGGTGCATGCCTATGTATGACGAACGCGAGAAAAGGAGAATATCCTTGTCTGGAGCAAGACGCTTGAAACCTTCTGCGGCAGCACGGGTCATCATGTAGCCGAAAAGGTTGTGCACCTTGTCATGGTTCACCATTTCGCCGTTAATATTGTGCCGGATGTTGGAGTAGTCCTTTCTGCGATTGGAGAGTCTGGTGAACTTGTCCGAAAGCTCGAAATATTTGCCTGCATTGTTGCAGTTAAAATCAAAATTCTTTAAATATTCAACGGTCTCTTCCACGCCCTCGTCGGTGAAAAACATTGCCGGTTCGTTCATATCGTTCCAGAAACCGTCAATGCCGGCATCCAGAAGAACCTTGTACTTGTCGCCGAACCACTTGCGCGCTTCGGGATCAAGAAAATCCGGGAAGTGTGTTCTGCCCGGCCACACAGCCGCCACGAAATCAGTGCCGTCAGGCCGCTTGCAGAAATATCCCTTTTCCTTGCCTTCCTCATAAACGTCATAGCCGTCCTCTATTTTCACGCCGGCGTCGATTATGGGCACAAGGTGTATACCCATGTCCTTCATTTCCTGCACGAAAGCGGGAAAATCAGGGAAACGCTCACTGCTGACGGTGAAGTCCTTGTAATCCTCCATGTAGTCGATGTCGAGATATATTGCATCCAGCGGGATACCCGCTTCACGGTAGCTTTTCGCAACTTTTCGCACTTCATCGGCGGTGTAGTAGCTCCAGCGGCTTTGCTGAAAGCCAAATGCCCACTTAGGCGCTATATAGCTTTTGCCGATTATATGCCTGAACTGCTTTACAATATCATAGCTGCTGCTTCCCTTTATGATATAAAGAACAAAGTCACCGACAGATGGAGTGATGCTCAGCTTGTCATATTCGGTATAGCCTATGTCAAAGGTGACTGATGCTCCGCAGTCGATAAAAAGACCGAAGCATGTTTCGCCGTCAACGATAATAAAATTATGCGAACCGTACAGTGAGCGTTTTTCCTCGGTGTGATAGGGGTCGTCGCTGTTGAAGCTTTCATAGATGTGACCGCGCTTGTTTATGCCTCTTGGTGCTTCTCCCAGACCGTAAACTATGTCGTCATCGGCAAGCCTGCAGGAAAAAACATGGTGTCCGTCATTATCCTTTTCAACAGAGAGGTATTCGGGGGCGCCGCTTTCGGGGGATATCCTCTCTACCACTGCATCGGTCTCGATGGGAGAACCAAAGATATATTTGCGAATCATTATAAGACTCCTTTCATAATGTGCTTTTCAGATATTATAACACAGAATATTGAAGAATTCTACATAAAAATCGCAACTATTGTTGAAATTAATTGTTATATAAAAAAGCAGGGCCGCATAAACGAATAGAGGATCCCCTTCATGATCCCTTTTTCCGTCTTTGCGGCTCTGTTTTTTGCAAACAATAACAGAAAGGCCCGTTCTGTCTTTTATTGTGCATAATTATGATACATGATTTAAAAACAAATGTCAATAATATCCAGTAAAAAACTTGCTTATTCGTCAGTAAAAATAACATACGGTAATCCTGCATTTTTGCATACACAGCGCTGCCAATTTGTGACAAAGCATGATAAAATATTATAGTTGTTTGTCCTTTTTAAAAAATTATCTATATTTTTTCTAAAAAGTACTTGACATTTCAAATAATACAAGGGGTTATTTCTTTCGACAGAATAGTTACAAAAGGTTACAAATATTATTGCTGTTGAAAACTTTTTTCCATATTCCACACTGAAAAAGCTGAATTATTAACTATTTCAACTTAGTTTTCAACAACTTTGAACCTCGTTTTCCACTGCTTCAACATAGTTTTCAACATTTACAGAACGTATAATAAGAAAAAATCACCGCATTTTGAATACCCCGTGAATAATCCGTGAACAGTAAGTCAAGGCTTAATCTGAAACAATACATCATTGGAGGCGACTGTATGTTAAAGGGAATAAACCACAGCGTAATTGAGGTAAACGACACCGGCAACGAATACTATGAACGTGCAATTTTAATGATCCGTCCGGAATACGCCTCTGCACAGAGGTCTGTGCTGGAGCGCGAGGCAAAGAAGATGCTGAGGGGAATGGACGCGCCCTCAGCAGTAAAGATGCCGGCACCAAAAAAAATAGCGGCTTATGTGCTGCTTGTGTCTCTGGGTGCAGTGCTCGGTTTCGTCATTTCCATGCTAGCAAGATAATTGCTCAGGACGCGCATTTAACGGTGAACGGAGTCATATAATTGACAAAGACTCCTGCCACCGGAGATGATCTGAATGAAAAAGCCTGCACTGCCCATAAGCGTAATCTCGGTTTTCCTCTGCGGCTTTGTGCTGCACATCTCATACGAAGCGTCCGGCCACTCCGCATGGAGTATGCTGATCTCAACGGTGCGGCAAAGTCCGTGGGAGATAGTGAAGCCCTTTGGTCTGGTTTTTATCATGTGGAGCTTCATAGAGCTTTCGTGGTTCAGACCGCACCTGCTGCGCTTCGTTTGTGCCAGAATAATGGCTCTGATCGTTTTCGTGACCGGTTCGTGTACGGCTCTTTGCACGTTTTATTATACAGGCGGATGGAAGCGGCTTGGTCTGATATTCCTTTGCCTGACACTGAGCGAGCTGCTGCAGTATGTTATATATCGTTCCGGAAAGCGGACAGAGATATTTTTTATCCCGCTGATCATCTCTTTCGGGACGATATTTTTCGCCTTCCTGTTCTGCACCTTTTTTCCGCCGGATATGCCGTTTTTCAGGGCGTTCTGATGGCTTGTGTTGACTTTAGGTGTGGTAAGTGATACAATTACTATGGTTTTCTATATAATTTTTTGTTTCAGGGAAAAGGACAGAAAGGATGTCAAAAATGAGCATGTGGGGAAGGATAGTACGGCTTGTGATTATTATCGCTTCTGCAGGGATGATATGGTGGTACGCAGACTCGATGATAATAAATATCGGCAGTGTGACCGGTACATTGTTTTTCACAGCCGCAGGACTGTGCGCTGCATTCTGGCCAAAGCTTTTGTCGGTGCTCAGAAAGCTCAGAAAAAATAAAAAAGCAAGATACATAACAAACGCCCTTTTCGGGATAATGGGGGCCGTAGGTCTGTACATTCTTGTGGTACTGTGCCTGATGCTTTCATATTCAATGCGTCCGGCAGCTGAGGATGCTACTGTGGTCGTGCTGGGGTGTCAGGTAAACGGAGACAGACCGTCTCTTATGCTCAGCAGGAGGATAGGTGCGGCTGCCGGTTATCTGAAAGAGCATCCACATGCAAGATGTATCGTGTCGGGCGGTCAGGGCAACCATGAAAACATAAGCGAGGCTCAGTGCATGTATAGTGAGCTGGTGGCAAAAGGTATATCCCCCGACAGGATCTTTATGGAGGACAAGTCTACCAATACGGATGAAAATATACGCTTTTCAGGCGATATTATAGAAAAAGAGGGTCTTAGCAGGGAGCTTGCAATTGTTACGGATGGCTTTCATCAGTTCAGAGCTTCAATGACTGCTGAAAAGTACGGCTTTCACAGCGGCGCCGTAAGTGCGGATACTCCCGGCTTCCTTCTTGCCAACTTTACCACAAGAGAGCTGCTTGCAATAACGGCGGGCTTTATTTTTCCGTAGTATATGAGTGTGAAACGAAGGGGAACAAAATGAAAAAAAGCTTTTGGCTTGCTATGATCGCTGTCCTGCTGACATCAGCCGTGATCGTGCTGCCGATAATAAATTCAAGATTGGTGCAAAGCAAGCATACTGCAAGGAATGAGGTCAGTAAGTCAGATAAGAATATAGTTGAGCGCTCCGAGCCTGACCCTCAGCCCAAAAAGGACGATGACGAAAAGAGTACGGACGAAAGCGTGACTTTTCTGGTAACACTCAAAGAAAAGTCGCTTGCAGAGTACTTCTCTGTCTCACCGAACAGCTACGGCAGTATGAGGGATTACATACTTTCCGAAAGCGGCAAGTCGGCGTGTGATGCAGTGAAGAAAAGTCAGGCCGTAGCAAAGGCTAGCATCAAGAAACTGGTGCCGAAGTCAGACCTTGAAAGCAGTCTGACATTTTCCGCCGTTATAAACGGCTTGACCGTGAAAGCTCCCCTCAGCTCTATGCAGAAGCTGAAAAGTATCAACGGTGTGGCTTCGGTGAGCGTACTGTATGACGATATGTTCTTCATGGATGACGCTCCGGGAGAAGAGGCACCGGCAAATAATGAAGAAAGCCGGGACGAAGACAAAACCGGAGATGAGCAGGAAAATAATGACGAAAACGGTGACGACACAGACCCGGAAACAGCCGCCGCAAGAGCAAATCTGAAACGGTACCTTGAAGTGTATGATTCACTTATCGGCATGGACAGCGAGGTTGGTTTCACAGGCAGCGGTATGCTGATCTCAGTGATAGACAGCGAGTTTGACGTCAATAACAGCGTCTTTGCAAGGTATCCGGAAACGAATGCAGTGAGCGGTGATATCATTAACGGTCTTTATAAAAACGTGCGCTTCAATGCTGCTGAGGAAAAGGGCGCTGCTCAGGTGTACGTCAGTCCTAAGATCGTTTTTGCCTATGACTATGCAGAAAATGACAGCAATACCTTTGATGACAGTCTTTTCCACGGAACGGCTGTGGCTTCCGTGGCAGCTGGAAGTACCCCTGAGGATGAAAAGCTCTTTTACAAGGGTACAGCTCCGGAAGCACAGCTTGCGCTTATGAAGGTCTCAGGCGGCAGGCGTGCTGACGGAAATATAGCCGTCAGTACGGAAGCGCTTATTGCTGCACTTGATGATTCCGCTAAGCTCGGTGCGGATGTTATCAATCTGAGCCTGGGCAGCTATGACGGCATAAGGAACATCGACACCCTGAACATTATTTTCTCCAATCTCTCGAAAATGGGCGTTGTTGTTTCGGGTGCTGCGGGCAACGGCGGCTATAACGGTTATGAGCTGTCCGAAACGCTTTCGACCTCTGATATTTTCTATTCCGCTGAGAACACTCTATTTGAGGACGGCGGCGCGGTCACAGTGGGGTCTGTGAGTGTGCCTATAACATTCAGAAGGTACATTACGATAGGAGACAAAAAAATATATTACACGAACCTCAACAAAAACAAGCTCTCAAAGATAATAAGCTACACAGAGCTTATTGAGGAGCCGGAAGAGAGCAGCACAGGATCGGTTCCGGCTGACGAAAGCTCCGATGAAAGCAGTACAGGCGAAGAAACAAGCGTTGTCACGGAAGTGACTGAGGAGCCGTTACAGGAAAGCAAGGTATCAATAACGGGCGATAATTCCGATATTCCGGAGACATCCGGAGACGAACCGGAAAAGGAGCCGGTTTTTGTTCAGAACAACAAGTATATCTATATTGATTCCTTTACCGCCAAAGAGGGCTTCAAGGACAAGGAAATGACTGACAAAACGCTTATCCTGAATGTGGGACAGACCGATGATCTTGACAAAGCCTTTGAGTTTGCCGTCGCCAGAGACGTTTCCGCTATTCTTCTTGTGAACGGCGGAACCACCGATGCTCTCAAAATTGCTCAGGACATACCCGTTGTCGGGCTTGAGGGGGATATTGGCTCTTTCCTGCTGCAAAGACCTGAGAATGATACCTTTGACATAACTCTTTCGGGCGATCCTGTTGAAAGCGGAGCCGAAAAATCGGTAACGCCCTTTACTTCCTACTGTGCATCCGACAGTCAGGGCATAGGCGCAAGGGTTGTCGCCCCAGGTGAAAATATCCTTGCGGTGCCTTCACGGGGCGAGGACGCTTTCATAAGCGGAACGTCATCGGCTGCTCCGTGCGTTTCGGGGGCTGTGACGGTAATTATGCAGTACCTCAGAGAACTGTACCCCGCAGGTGTGAGCAGAGTGAGACTTTCACATATCGCTCAGGACATTCTTATGAGCAGTGCTCAGCCTATAAAGACTGACGGAGAGCTTTACTGTTCTCCAAGGCAGCAGGGCTTCGGTCTGATAAACCTCAGGGCTGCTCTTACGAACGGTGCTTATCTTACTACCGGCGGTGATGAACTGACAGCGCTTGAATTAGGAGACGGCGAGAACGGAGAATATTTACTGACATTCACACTGACGAATATCAGTGATGAAGAAAGGACATACATTCTTTCCTACGCACTTCAGACGGACAAGGAGAAGGATGACGGCAAGGGCAGACTGTTTAACACTATGAAACCTGCTGACCTGAAACCTTATTCAACTATACAGTGGTTTTCAGATGACAGGGAGATCGACTCGCTGAATCTTGAAGCCGGAGAGAGCGCACAGATTTCCGCAGTGCTAAAAATAAACGGAGACAGGCTTGATGCACTGAAAACGTCATTTCCCTGCGGTTTCTGGCTGGACGGTTATACGTTTGTGAAAGATCAGAACGGTGCGGTACTTTCCCTGCCGTTTTCGGGATTCTTTGGTACACCGGAGAGCAGCCCTGTGTTTGACAGTACGATCTACGATAATGAAAAATCCTTATCCGGACTGAGCAGCTCCTACACTGCAGTGGGCTACAAGGGCAGCGCGTACAGATCGTCCGAGCTTCAGCTGAGCGGAGACAGGCTGCTCTTTTCAAGAGATTCAATAAGATGTATGGAGGATGACAGCTCCTACAGCGGTGCGGTCATTCTTCCCGATCTTTATACACTAAGGGATCTTTACGAGCTTACCGTCAGGATATATGACGCCTCAGGAAAGCAGCTCTATTCAGAGGATCTGGGTGCGTATTCCTCATACCGCCACAAGGGTGTTCATCCGTTTGTGCAGCTTACCGACCGCACCAAAGGACTGAGAGAGGCATTTTCAAAGCTGACCGCCGGCAGCTACAAATACGAGCTGTCTGCAAGGACAAAAAAAGCTGACGGCACATTGAGCGAGCCTCAGTATACTTCCGTTATATTTGAACTGGACAGTAAGTCTCCCGTCATAATGAGCACCCTGACGCATACCGAAGAGGGAAGGATCATTCTTGAACTTCAGGCCAGTGATGAAAACGGAATTAACGGCTTTGAGCTGTATGCCACAGCCTATGACAAAAAGAACGACAAGTACGATTACATAGATAACATCCGTGACATGATAAACGCAGGTTACATTGAACCGGAAAGCTGTGTACTTATCGAAGAGACCGACAACGACGACGGGAGCTATGTTTTCCGCTATGACATTACCGGCTTGCAGGGTGAGCTGAGGAAGCTTTCGGTCAATACCACAACATGGCAGAATAAGGTATCCGACCAGAAGATAGCCTATAAGGCGGTTGATTTCTCGGGTAATGCGTCAAGTGTGAGGATAGCGGATGTGATAGAATACGGTACTGCCGAATTTGTGTTTGTTGACCAGAACGGAAAACCGGCAAGAGGCATTTCGGTATCTATTGACGGCAATACAAAAACTGCCGATAAGAACGGAATGATCGTCTTTGAGGGCCTTGAGCCGGACTACTACAATGCGCGGGTCACTGCGGGCAGTGAATATGTGCTTGAACAGGATCAGTATATCGTAAGCATATTCTGGGACGCGCTTGACTACAAAGCCGAACAAACGGTGACATTCAACGGTGTGTATCCTGAGGAGAGCGGGGAAGAATCGGGTGAAGAGAGCGAAAAGTCTGCTGTCACTCACCACGCGGAGGAAGATCAGGATAAGCCCATGTACGCACTGACGTTCGTTGGTGTGATGCTGTTAGTGAGCGCTGCTATCTTTACTATCCGCAAGAATGTCAATAAGAAGTAACGGCGGCGGGTTACTTTATTAACTAACCGTTAGTAGGGGGACCCCTGCCCAGCTTATAGTATTAAGTGTTCCGCACTCTGCGGAGTGCGGGCAGGGACTCTGGTCTCGCCTGTCGGCTCGGTCGGTGCTTCTGCTGCGCAGAGGTCTCCACTGGAGACCCGCACCCCTGCACCCTGCCGCCTTTGAAAAGGCGGGCGAAACTTTT
>JAFTCS010000259.1 GCA_017454565.1 Clostridia bacterium | reverse complement strand
TAGCATCTTAGCAACGTGCGGCTTTTTGGCAATTTTTTTCGCTGACTGCGTCAAAAGAACTTGCCATACGTCAGTATGCCTGCGTCCTTTTTCCTTGTTATCGAGAAAAAATATGCTCAAAAATCCGTACATTTCAGATACAAAACAGGCTCTTACACAGAATCCCGTTTCCGGCGGGGTCTTTTCCTGAATTTACAAAAGGAGAGGTATAATGAAAAAGGCTTTATACGAGTTCTATAATTATTTTCCGTTTCTCAAGGAGGTAATAAAAAGGGACTTCAAGAAAAAATACTATAAATCCATCTTAGGTGTTGCCTGGTCCATGCTCAGCCCCCTGCTGATGATGATAGTAATGACCATCGTGTTTTCTACGCTGTTCAACAGGACAATACCTCATTATCCCATATATCTCTTTACAGGTAACCTGATATTTGCCTTTGTGTTTGAGGGCGCTACCCACTGTATGGGCTGCATCGTGGGCAATGCCGGCCTCATAAACAAGATGAAGATACCCAACTATTTCTTCTGTATATCGTCAATCATACAGAGCTTTATAACTCTGCTGCTTTCGTTCATACCGTACTTTATTGTGTGCGTTATTACGAATGTGCCTCTCAATATGTACATGCTTTTGCTGCCGCTGGACTTTGTGCTTGTTTTTCTGTTCACACTGGGACTTGGCATGTTCCTGTGCGCTTATGCCACCTTCCTGCGCGACCTCAGCTATCTGTTTCAGGTAATAAGAAGGGCATGGATGTACATAACCCCTATCTTCTACCCCATAGACATCGTTCCGGAGCAGTTCCGTTTCCTGTGGGATCTCAACCCCGTCTATATTTACATCAAAATTGCCCGCGATCTTGCCATAGACGCGACCCTGCCCTCTGAAAAAATGCTTATCGTAGGTACCTGCTACGCCCTGCTCATGCTTGGCCTTGGCATTGTGACCTTCAAGGAAAAGGAAGACCGTTTCTTCCTCTATTTATAATTTGCGAGGTGCCGAAATGTCAGAAAAAAAAGTCGTGCCTGTTTTCTATGACGAATCGGGCAATATAATATCATCCTCACAGTCTGTCCTCAGATCTAACCCCGATAAGGCTCCGGAGGAAGGCGTCAAACACATCATCATCCCGCCGAAAAAGCTCAGCGAGGACGTAAGCGTAGATGTGAACGATGTGTCTATAATGTTCAACCTCAGCAAGAACCGCGAGGAAGGCGTTAAGGAATACTTTGTAAATTTCATCAAGGGCAGGCTCCGCTATGATGAATTCTGGGCCTTGAGAAATATCAGCTTCCAGGTGAAAAAGGGCGATTCCCTTGCCCTGATCGGCAGAAACGGTTCGGGTAAATCCACCCTGCTCAAGACCATAGCCGGCATTATAAAGCCTACCCGCGGCAGCGTCAAGGTCGTGGGCAGTGTGGCTCCGCTTATAGAGATCAGCGGCGGCTTTGACAGGAGCCTTTCCGCAAGGGAAAACATTTTCCTTTCCGGCACTATGCACGGTCATACCAGAAAATACATGAAATCCAAATTCGACGAAATAGTGGATTTTGCAGAGATCGAAAAATTTATAGATGTTCCGCTGAAGAATTACTCCTCTGGAATGGTGTCAAGGCTTGGTTTTGCCATAGCTACCTGTGTCAGCGCCGATATAGTCATTGCAGACGAGGTGCTTTCGGGAGGCGACGCGCGTTTCCGTATGAAGTGCGAGGAGCGCATTTCAAAGCTTCTCAGCGGCGGAACCACCTTTCTGCTGGTATCACACAGTACTGCCTCGGTAAAGAAACTCTGCAAGAAAGCCGCCTGGTTAGAAAAAGGGCAGCTTAAAGAGCTGGGACCATCCTCGGTCGTATGCGACCACTACATGCACTTTATCAAAAGCATGCCGATAAACTCCGCAAAAGCAAAAGATAGGCGAACTATCTCCGAATGATACCCTGAGGTGTTGGACGTGAAAAGGATACTGATATGTGCCTCCAGAATGTCGCACATCATAAACTTTCATCTGCCCTATATTGAGCATTTCAAGGGAAAGGGCTATGCTGTTGACATTGCCGCCGAGGGTGCAAAGTCTCACGCACTGACAGACCGCTGCTTTGACATGCAGTTTGTCAAGAACCCTCTTTCCGCAAAGAATCTGAAAACCGTCAGAAAGCTGAAAAGACTGATATCCGAAAACGAGTACACCATGGTGTATTCAAATTCCACCCTTGCAGGAGCTGCACTCAGACTGGCTGTAAAGGGCACCGGCAAAAAGAAGCGGCCATACTGCGTACATATTTCACACGGATATATGTTTGACACAGGCAGCGGTCTGCACTCATTTATATACAGAACTGCGGAAAAGCTTACCGCCGGAGTAACCGATTCCCTTGTAGTGATGAACGGAGAGGATCTTGAGCTTGCCCGCCGCTATAAACTGGGAAAAAATATTTATTTCACAAACGGCATGGGGCTTGTCGCAGAACGTTTTCCGGTTATCAGCCGTGAAGAAAGAACCGCTTTCCGCAGCAGTCTGAACCTTAATGATGATTCCGTTCTTTTCCTGTGCGTGGGCGAGTTTTCCAAAAGGAAGAATCAGACCCTGCTGATAAATGCCCTGGAAAAGCTTCACCTGAAATATAAAAACGCAGTTCTCGTTTTTGCAGGAGACGGCGGCACACTGAACGAGTGCCGCAGCCTTGTATCAAGTCTGGAGCTTGACGGCAGGGTGCGCTTTCTCGGCCATACAAAAGACGTAAACACCCTGTACAGAAGCTGTGACGTGCTGATATCAGGTGCACTTATGGAGGGACTGCCCTTTAATGTAATGGAGGCTCTGCACTGCGGAATGCCCGTTATAGCCTCGGACATAAAGGGGCACAGCGACCTTATAACCGACGGCACAAACGGACTGCTTTTTATCGTACACGCAAAAGACACTGTCAGTGAGCTTTCAAAGGCAATAAGCTCCTACATGGACAATGACAGGCTACAGAATAAACTCAAGGCAAATGCCTTTCTTGATAAAAAGTATTATATCGACAGCGTTGAGCCGAAGCTGCTGAGTATACTTGACAAAGACTTTGACGAAACGCAAATCAAATCCCCGGAGGTATCCTACTTATGAAGAAGCGAACACTTTGTTTTTTTACCGCTGTCATACTGCTGATATGCACCTTTTCCATAGCTGCCTATGCAGTGGGTGACGTTATCGACTTCACAAGGGACAGCGTGAGCCTGTATCCGCAGCAAAGCTATCAGCTTGCTCTCAAGTCAGGCGCTGATATATCAGAATACAGATCCTCCGACCCGAACATCGTTTCTGTAAGCGATGAGGGCATGATAAAAGCAATGAATACCGGCTCCTCTATCATCACAGCAACTGACAAAAAGGGCAATCAGGCCACATGTACAGTTACGGTGCGTACCGGCAAATCGCCCGAAAGCGTCAGGCTTGAAACACATAGCATTGAAATAAACGAGGGGGATTCCTACCCGCTTATAGCAAGCGCTGAGCCTGCCGACATTGAAGACACAAGACTCTACTTTTCAAGCTCCGATACCGGTGTAGCAACGGTAGATAAAAACGGTGTCATCAAGGCAATGAAATCCGGCGTATCCGTAATTACTGTCGAATCCGCAAGCGCGGCTGTATCCGCAAAATGTATGGTCAAGGTAAATTCCAAACCGAATCACGGCAGCTTCAGCATATCCATTTCCGGTGTGCTCTATACCATTGCCGGCGACAAAAAAGCAAATATGGTGGTCGAGCTGAAAAGCGAAACTGCTGAATCCCGCACCACTACCGACTCTGACGGACGTTTTTATTTTGACAATGTTGTGCAGGGCAGCTACAGCCTTAATTTATACAAGAACCTCCAGGCGAAAAATCCTGTTGCCAGCGGACAGCTCTCGGTTCCTGCCCACGATATGAACATGTCGTGCATTATCAACAACAATGAGGTGGTCATCCTTTCTCAGAACGACACCGGCACAGAAAACATAAAGGACATCACCCTTGAAAAAACCAATATCAGCCTTGAGGCAGGCAGCTCCTACGACATGAGCTTCAAGGTGAAGCCCTCTGATGCTGCGCTGCCCACAATGAACGGCATTTCCGAGAACCCGCAGATCGCCATGGTAGATATAGACGGCAGGATAACCGGTCTGAACGAGGGTACTACCGTAATAACATTTACCACCTCAGACGGCAGGATCAGCAAGTCATGCAAGGTAAACGTGGTAGCATCCACCCGCAATACATACAGCTGGATAATAATTATTCTCGAATCAACGATCATTGTACTTCTTATATCAATGTTCTGCATCTCATACAGAAGGTTCCTCAAAAATAAAGAGCGCGAGGAAGGTCTGCTGCCTGACTCCGGAAAAAGAGGTAAGAGAGCAAAATGATAATTGCAGCAATCGTAGCCGGAGGAAGCGGCACACGCATGGGTTCCGGGCTTCCTAAGCAGTTTATGGAATTGGAGAACGAACCCGTTATAGTAAGAACCGTAAAGGCTTTTCTCGCCCACAGCGCAGTAGATGCCGTAATAATAGGCGTCAATCCGGCATATTATGACTACGCAAAATCACTGCCCGGTCTCCAGAATAAGCGCGTGTACATCACTAAAGGCGGAACAGACCGCAACAGCACTATTGAAAATATCATCAGCTACTCCATGTCTGATCTTCATTGCTCCGACATGGATATTGTGCTGTCTCACGATGCAGTCCGACCATTTGTATCGGTCAGAATGATAGATGACAGCATCAATGCCCTGAACGGCTGCGATATCTGCACCGCTTCTATTCCCGAAACCGACACCGTGGCTGTTGCCGATTGCGACATGAACGCCTGCGCTTTCCCCGACAGAAGCACACTCTACCGCATACAGACTCCCCAGAGCTTCCGTATAGGGACATTCCTGAAGGTCTGGTCGTCACTGACCCCCGAAGAAAAGGCCGCTGCAACAGATGTGTGCAGTCTGTACAAAGTCAGGGGATATCCCATCAGGCTGATACAAGGTGAGCTTACAAACATAAAACTCACCTATCACGAAGATATGTATTTTGCACAAGCAATAATCAAAAACAAGGATTAATTTCGTTGTTTGTATAAAACGACAAATAATATTCAGATCTACAGATGGGTGTTTTTAAAGCAGATATTACAAATTTTTAACCTTACCATGTGCAAATTGTATATTTGATGCCATGTTTTTACCCATATATTTCCTGTTTTATTGTATGCTTTACACAATGTTTATGGATATATTTACCTTGATTTCTAATTTTTATTTCTAATTTATTCATTGACTTATACAAAACACTATGCTATAATGATGTTGTTGCAAGTAGATTGCAATTAACTAAGGAGGATGTTCTATCATGAAACTCAAGAAAACTTTCTTTGTAGCACTCACCACAGTTGCTGTTGCTCTTGCACTCTCTGTTTCAGCAAGCGCAGTTGGTCTTGGTGAGACAAGCGATGGTCCTAAGCCTATTTCCGATCCCGGTGAGTCAAGCCTTCCTAACCCCAGCAGCCAGCCTGCTCCTGTAACAGGTGACAACAGCGGCGCTACAGTTGCTGTTCTTGCTACCGCTGGTGTTGTTGCACTTGGCACAGCTATCGTTGCTACTAAGATGAAGAAAAAGGCTTCCAAGTAATTCTTGGTTATAGCTTTTAACTCAGAAAATGAAGGTGTATCCTCGGATGCGCCTTTATTTTTGTATATTTTTATATTTCCCGTACAGAAAGTTGCACATAAACTAAACAGAAAGGATATGAGAACATGAAAAAAAGAAAAATACTGTCTGCGTTTGCGGCTCTTGTTGTGCTGCTCACCCCCGCCCTTACCGGCTGTTCGGGAGAAAAGCCCGCTACGGACCCAAACAACCCGCTATTGGTGGCAGTATCCCAATCATCTGATCAAAGCTCTGTGCAGCCGTCTGAAACCGTTTCTGAGCCTGTCTCTACGGTCGAACCCAGCACTCAGGTCAGCGATACATCCACAGAATCCATCCCGGATATCAGCCAGCCCTCCGCAGAACCCAGCGCGGATGTAAGTCAGTCCTCCTCTCCCGCCGAAGCTATTACACCCGCCCTCTGGAAAGCCGAAAATGCCGATGGAAACAGCATTTATCTTATGGGCTCTATCCACATGGGAGACTCGGATGTAAACTACATGCCAGACTATATAACAAGTGCATACGCTCTCTCCGATTCTATAGCTGTTGAAGCAGACATTTCAGTATATCTTGATAATTCAGCCAAGGCGCTCGAACTGATGTCGCTCATTCGCTATGATGACGGTACAACTATCAAGGACCATATCTCCGAGGAGACCTACAACAAAGCCGTAGAGCGTCTTACAGCCTTCAATATGTACAGCCCGCTTTATGACACCTTCAAGGCTTATATGTGGCAGTCGCTGCTGACAAATACATTTAAAGACACCAGCGGACTTGACGTCTACCACGGGGTGGATTATATGTTCCTCAAGAAGGCACAGGCTGATAACAAGAGCATTATAGAGATCGAGTCTATGGAGGAGCAGATAGAATTGTTTGGCAGCTATTCAGACGAACTGACCGACCTTATTCTTTCACAGATGTTAGAGGATAACTATGCTGAGTACGCAAGTGCCAGTGAAAGAGCGCTTTACGAGGCATGGAAACAAGGCAAACTGGATGATGTTCTGCTATACAGTACCAAATTCTCCGATACAGATAACATCAGCGACCCGCTTTATCAGGAATATTTTGAGAAGATGATATATACCCGCAACCGAACTATGGCGGACGCTGCCGAACAGTACATTGAATCCGGCCAGAAAGTATTCGTTCTTGTGGGTGCATTCCATTATGTCGGTAACAAGGGCATTATATCCTTACTCGAAAATGACGGATACACTGTAACACGTGTAGGCTAATACTACTATCACTTTGAAGGGTAGATATGTCAGGGCTTTGCCCCGACACCCCACAAGGGCTTCTATAGTCTCGCCTGTCGGCTCGGTCGGTGCTCCTGCTTCGCAGAGGTCTCCACAGAAGACCCGCACCATTTGACCTCGGCAGGGACGCAGTCCCTGCACCCGTCTTTGTCAGCTGTTCTATCGAATAATAGTATAAAATTTAAATAAAAACAGCCGTACAGATCAGATCTGTACGGCTTTACTATTACAGTCAAAAAACAGAACGGAATGCACTTTCATACATTCCGTTCTGCGGAGTTCTGATTTTTTAAGGAATATCAGAGATCATTTCTGTCAATCAAGAGCATGCTCCATCTCGGAATAAATTACTCTGAAACCTTCTTCTTGGAAGCAACAAGTGCTACGCCGAGAGCTGCAACAGCAACTACTGCAATAGCAATAGGCATTGTGCTGTCACCTGTGGTTACAGGCTTGTCGCTGGGCTTAACTGTGCTCTGCTCTGTGCCGCTTGTCTGGCCGCCCTGTGATGTCTGGCCGGGGTCAGAAACAGGCTCGCCTGCGAGTACTTCCGGAACAAATGTGCCTGTGTAGTTCTCCCAAGCACCGCTGTTGTACTTGTACTTTGTCTTCTCAACGCCCTTGCCCTTCTTAGGCTCTGAACCGTTCTCTACAACGTAGATCTGACCGCCGTTAACAGCTGCATCGAAGTCGAGGTCAGCTGTCTGATAGCCTGTCTCACCTGCTGCGATCTGAGCATCGGTCTTGCCGCTGCCGAAGATGATCTTCTGAGCACCGAAAGGAATTCTTGCCTGCCAGATGTCTGTGCCGGGAACCTGAGTCATCTTTGTGCCGGGGAAGTCAACAGGATGGTTAGCGGGCTCGCCCTTCTCATCAACAGCCTCTACCCAACCATAGTCGTTGTTCTCGAGGTCGTATGTTCTGCCGTAGCCGCCTTCCCACCAGTAAGCATATACTGCATCCCACTTGGTGTAGCTGTTATCGAAGTAGATATAGTCGCCAACTGTTGTAACCTTGCCTGCAGGTACTGAAGGCTCGGGATCTGTTGAAGGCTCAGGATCAGTTGAAGGCTCAGGATCAGTTGAAGGCTCGGGATCTGTTGAAGGCTCAGGATCTGTTGAAGGCTCGGGATCAGTTGAAGGCTCGGGATCTGTTGCATCAACAACCTCAAAGCTTACAGGCCAGTAATCAAAGCCGTCCTCAGCGAAGTTAAATTCAGCATCGTTAACTGCTGACTCAGCATTAGCTGTAGCAGCATCGTCAACCTTTGTTGTGTCAAGCTTAACTACGAGTTTCTGACCCTCAGCAACAGTTGCGTTGCAGTTGGTCTGGCTGTTCTGTGTACGGTCATAGTCAGCCTCGTATACGCCCCAACT
>JAFTCS010000258.1 GCA_017454565.1 Clostridia bacterium | reverse complement strand
GACGAAACCGCTTATTGCTACCGTGACGACAACAAGGGCATGTATCTCTTCTGGAAGGGCGACGAAACAGCTTTGGCAGAATCCACTTCGACAGGAGCCAACACATCAGGCGAGCCTGCCTCAACGGCATCAGCCTTTAACGCCGGCTACCTTGCTCTGGCCGGTATTGGCGGACTGGCTCTTGGTATCATCGGCACCACACTTGTTATGATGCCCAAACTGAAAAAGAAAAAAGAAGAGACCGCAGGCTAAACGTAACTGTGGTTATGTACAACACAATAGTTAGCAGCACTGATTTTCTGTTTTAGTCATTCCGAACACGGCAAAGGAACTTTGTATATCCTTTGCCGTGTTTTTAAAAAGAAAAACTGTCGGTCATAAAGTACTGAAAACAGCGTAAAAACTTTGGCTTCGTTTTTTGAAAGAGTAAAGGCGTAAAATTTTATTGAACAGATTGACTATTTGCTGAATAAAGCCGATACCTATTATTATATACATTGATAATTGACACAATATTCACATATTCATATAATATGATATAGCTTTTATCAGCATTTATTTCAACGGAGGAACAAAAATGAAAGGTTCATTAATAAAAAAGCTGTGTGCTGTTTCACTGTCGGCAATGCTTCTTGTGGGCTCGGGCGCTTCATATATGATGCCCTTTTCCGGAATGAGTCTGTCGGTGAGCGCAGCAGAAAAAACCGAGGACGGAAACTTTGAATACGAAGACAACGAATACGACGGAGTTACCGTTGTCAAGTATACTGGCAGTGATTCAGAGGTTACGGTGCCGGATACCCTCGGCGGTAAAAAAGTAACAATGATCGGTGTTCAGTCCTTTTCAAAGAACGAGAATCTCACATCCGTTACTATACCGGACAGCGTTGAGGTCATTGGTTACGAGGCTTTCTATAACTGCGTGAACCTCAAAACCGTCAATATACCGGACAGCGTTAAATGGTCTGAAGGAAATACATTCATGGGCTGCACAAGTCTTGAGTCCGTGACCATCCCGGGCAGCATGACGAGCTTATGCAATGCAATGTTCATGGATTGCACTGGTCTGAAATCCGTGACCTTCGGAAACGGAGTGGAGATTATCGGTGAAGATGACTTTCGCGGCTGCACAAGCCTTACCTCCATTACATTCCCGGACAGTGTAACTGAAATCGGTGCCAGAGCATTTTACGAATGCACAGCTCTCTCTGAGGTCATACTTTCAAAGAATCTGAATACAATCGGGGATCAGGCATTTTACTCATGTGCCGGGTTGACGTCCGTTGAAATACCGGAAGGCGTTATTCTTATCGGAGTGGATTCATTCCGCGGCTCAGGTCTCAGGACTGTAACTATCCCCGACAGTGTAAAAGAGCTGCATGATTGTGCATTCGTTGATTGTAAAAGTCTCGAGTCCGTAAAGCTTGGCGGTGGTATAATAACTATGGGGGATCTTGTGTTTTCAGGCTGTTCTGCGCTTTCCACAGTAGAATTTGCAAAAGGCATAAAAACCATAGGTGAAAGTGCTTTTATGGACTGTACGTCTCTGACCTCCGCAGATCTCCCTGAATCTGTTGACACTATAGGGTTGTGTGCATTCCGGGGATGCACAGGTATTAAGTCTGTCACAATACCCGAAACCGTGACAAAACTGGGACAGGCTGCTTTTTACGGATGTACGGGGCTGACTTCGGTTACGGTGCCGGGCAGCATTAAAAGCTTTGGGGACGGAGCGTTTTGTGATTGTTCGGGTCTTGTGTCAGTGACTCTCAATGAAGGCCTTGAAGATATAAGCGACAATGCCTTTTGCGGCTGTACAAGTCTTGAATCTATTGAGCTTCCCGATAGTTTAACAGTTATAGGTATGAGTGCGTTTGAACGCTGCAAGAAACTTGACCATGTCATTTTCAGCAGAAATATAAAGATCATTGCAGCCAGTGCTTTTTCCGGATGCGAAATGCTCGCCTCTGCCGATCTCGGTGATAGCCTTGAGGATATAAGCGAGTCCGTTTTTGAGGATTGTACAAAGCTTTCCAGTGTCACTCTGCCAGCAAGTCTTAACAACATAGGTGAAAGAGCGTTTTCCGGTTGTACCTCTCTCAAGGAAGTAAAATACGCCGGTACAGAGAAAAGTTTCAAGTCCGTCACAATGGACGACGAGGTAATGAAACAGCTCACTCCCCTTATGAAATATACCGGTACCGAGGAATCCGTTTCTTCGTATACGAGCAGGGAATCACAGATCTCTCCGGACAAAGGCTCTGATGTTGGTGACAGCTCTTCAGGCACACCTACTGTAATAATTGTCATTGCTGTATGTGCCGTAATTGTAGTGGCAATTATAGCGGTTATGTTTGGGATAATACTTAGAAAAAGATCAGAAAAAGGCAGCAAGAAGTAATTTATTCAGCAAGCCGGAAAACAGATAAGTGATAATGACACAAATATCAAACCGGGCAGTCCTTAGATGAGGACTGTCCGGTTATTCATTTTCTTATGCAAGGGAACTTTGATTTGATTGATTGTTTCCTGACCAACTGCTTATCGATGTCCGGTTCCTTGATCGTTATTGTGTATGGGATGTCACGCAGATTCAATATCCGAACGTAACAATATTCCAGCCTCCGTCAGCAGAACGAGCCAGTCGCCACTGATAGTCTGTATAATCATGATCGGCTTCAAATGCAGTACAATTCACATTTTTCGATGAATTGAAATCTATCAGCTTGTATATGCACAATATACACTGATGTTATTGAATATGTTTTAACCTTATGGTATAATAGTACAACAATGGGTTGGTACTACATCATCAATCCAAGCTGACTGAAAAAGGAGTTTTCTTATGAGCAGTGTTATTGAAAGAATTCAGAAAAATATAGCTGACTATCCCGATCATGTCGTTATCGTCGATCAGGGCGATAACAACAGCTTTACTTACCGTGAGTTCGACCTGTATGCCGCAAGGGTCGCCGCAAGACTCACAAAGCAGGGTGTAACAAGAGGTGATTTTGTCACCATCGAGCTGCCCCGCAACAAGGAGTATATAGCTTCTATGTATGCAGTATGGAAGGTCGGTGCGGCATTTGCGCCCCTGTCTCCGGCATATCCGGCGGAGCGTCTTGAATTTATCCGCAATGACTGTGACGCAAAAGCCGTTATCAATGAAAAATTCCTGCGTGACATCGAAAAGGAAGAGCCGTTTTACGATATCGTAACGCCCCGTCCGGAGGACCCTTCACTGCTCATCTATACCTCAGGTTCCACCGGAAAGCCCAAGGGCGTTCTGCATTCCCACGCTTCCATTGAGGATTCCATCGCAAGGTATTCCGATTACGCCAAGCCGCCAAAGGGCTTTCGTGCGGCACTCGGTGCGCCCTTTACCTTTGTTGCGTCCGTGCAGGGCGTGTTTGCACCGCTCTGTTCCTGCCTTACCGCATATCTTATGCCCTATCAGGCAATGCGCGACCCTGTTCTGCTTGCGGATTATATCTATGAAAACAAGATCAACCGCACCTTTATCAGCCCGAAAATGCTCAAGGTCTTCAAGCCCAAGGGAGATTCCCTCAAGGTGGTCTTTACTGGCAGCGAGCGCGTCAGCAATACCTACAGCGACGACTTTGAGATAATCGTCAGCTACGGTCAGACCGAATCCGCCGGCGCCGTTATGATGTTCAAGCTTGACAAGAAATATGACAACACACCCATCGGCAAGCCCATAGGCGATATCCGCACACATATTCTTGACGAAAACGGAAACGAAGCAAAAGAAGGCGAGCTGTGCCTTGCCGGAACATTTGCAGAGTGTTACCTCAACCTTCCTGAGCAGAGCGCAAAGACCTTCATCGACAATCCCTTTGCAGATGAGGACGGCTACAAAAAGCTCCTCAGAACAGGCGATATCGTCAAAAAGGGCGAGGACGGAAACATTATCTATCTTAACCGTAAGGACTGGATGGTCAAGATCAACGGTCAGCGTGTGGAGCCGGGAGAAATTGAAGCGATAATCAAGAACACCGAAGGCATACATGACGCAGCTCTCAAGGACTTCAAGAATCAGTACGGTCAGGTCTATCTTGTTGCTTATTATGTTGAAAGTGCACCCGTAAACGCTGACGACATAAAAGAAGCTATTTCAAAGAAGCTCCCGCCCTATATGATACCCGCCTTCTTTGTACGTCTTGACAAGCTTCCCGTCAACGCAAACGGAAAGCTGGACAGAAGCGCCCTTATCGCTCCCGAAGCAGGCAGCTTCAAGACCGATTATATCGCCCCCGAAACCGATATGCAGAAGGTGCTGTGCTCTGCATTTGAGGATGTGCTGGGTGTGGAGAACGTGGGTATAGACGATGATTTCTTTGCACTGGGCGGCGACTCCATCAAGTGCGCCATGACTGCGGCAAAGTGCGGCGTGTATAAAATTTCCACCGCAGATATCTTTGCCGGAAAGACGCCCCGGATGATCGAGCGCCTGCTTATTCAGAAGGCATCCGCAAAGAGCATTGTCAAAAAGGAAAAGAAAGCAAGGATATATCCGCTAACCCCCTCGGAAAGAGGAATGTATCTTGAACAGAAGCTGAACGAAAAGTCCGTTGTATATAACCTGAATATCGCCGCCATTATCAAAGGCTCGTCTGTTGAAAGGATAAAAGAAGCTCTTACAGCCGTGTTCAAGGCTCACGAGGCGTTCTATTCATACTACGGCGAGGAAAACGGCTTGCCGGTGCGCATCCTGTCCGACAAGCTGCCCGAGATAGTCGAAAAGACCGCCGCAACCCGTGAAGAGGTCATCGGTATTATCGACAGCTACGCCGAGCCCTTTGACCTGAATACCGGAATACCCGTCAGACCCACACTCTATTCCGTTGCAGACGGCAGTGTGATACTCCACCTGGCAATACACCACATCGCCTTTGACGGCGGCTCCGCAAAGACCTTTGTAAGCGAGCTTATCGACGGGCTGAACGGCAATGAAATTATAGCTTCCGAAATAGACCTGTCCGACCTTTACAGCGACAGCCTTGAAGCAAAATATGAGAGCGGTCTGAAATATTACAGAGAGATTTTCTCGGACGGAGTACCAGTCAACGAAATGCCCACAAAGGGCAAGCGCCCGAAGGTGCATCCGCTTTCCGACCGTGAGATAGATTTTGACATAGACAACGAAAAGCTGAAAGCCATCGACAACACCGCCCGCAAATTCAGCGTGACGGAGTTTGAGCTTATCTTCTCTGCGGTGTCCATGACTTTGGGAAAATACACAGCTTCCGAGGATGTTGTTTTGGGTATCCCCACAAATATGCGCCCCAACGGTGCCGATAACGTCATCGGTATGTTCGTCAACACCGCTCCCGTCCGTGTGCGCCCCAAGAGAAACGCGGAAATACAGGATTATTTGCAGAGTGTCAGCGAAGCCGTGCGCAGCGTTACCTACGGCGCATATCTGCCCTTTGAGGATGTTGTCGCGGAATTTGTAAAGCAGCGTGACGAGTCCAGAAACCCCATGTTTGACGTGAGCGTCAACTTCATGTGGAACCCGCCCGCCTACAACAAGGACGGTCTCAGCGTTGAGATGTATTCGCCTCTCCAGAGGATGAGCCGTGACATCGGCATTGTCATCCGCAAGGGTGCAAAGGGTCTGCACTTTATGGTGCAGTATTCATCGGAGCTTTTTGAGGATACCCTGATAGAGAACTTCATCGAGCAGCTCAGATCTGCCATTGACCTGATGGGAACGGCCAATACCGTAAGAGACGCCCTTGTCCTGCCCGAAAAGCAGAAGGAACAGCTTGACAAGTTCGCCGTTGAAGCCAAGGAAGAAATTCCGGTAACCCTGCTTCACAAACTCTTTGAAAAGAGCGTTTCGGAAAATGCCGACAAGACCGCCCTTATTGCAAAGGATGCGACCCTTACATACGATGAACTGAACAAGAGGGCAAATATCGTCGCCCATAACCTGATAGACAGGGGCATAAAGACCGGCGACAGCGTAGCCCTGCTCCTGCCCAGCGAGAGCTGCTCCTTTGCCTGCATGTTCGGTGTGAACACGGCGGGAGCCGCCTTCATTCCCTGCCATCCGCAGTATCCGGCTGACAGGATAAACCATATCAAACCCGACTCCGAAGCCTCCTTCATCATCACCACCG
>JAFTCS010000257.1 GCA_017454565.1 Clostridia bacterium | reverse complement strand
TGTTCCGCCGGGAACAGTGATAGGTGAGCCGATGATAGTGTTAACGTCTACCATGTCTCTGATCTTTTCAAGTGTTGTACCCATCAGACCTTCGATAGGACGATCACTCATAATAAACACCGCCTTTTATATATTCTGAATTTTTCAATGCTTATACTGATTAGTATAATACAGTTTGGCTGATTTTGCAAGATATTTCATACTGTGAGTATGGGGTTACTTTCGTGCGGTCAGATACACCGGGGGAAACCCTTTCCCCCAAAAACTTGTGTTTAGCTTATTTCGGGTTCTTTGAGAGCATAGTTTTAAGGAATTTTATACCTGCTTTCACAGCCCCGCTCAGAATGAAGAAGGGGATTATCCTTGCTTTTATAAGAAAATAGGCCCGGGTTTTCTCCGCAGTGAATACCGGAGCGATACGTTCATGGTGACTGCACTTCTTTACATGGCCGGATATAAAGTTGATAAGAGGATAGACGGCGCTGCATATCCTGCCGTACAGTAAGGCTGTCTGAGCGGCGTCCTCGCTGGCTACGGCGATCTGCAGATCCATTCTCGAGATCACAAGATGATCCGTGATTTTCTTCATCAGTCCGCCGATTATGCGCACGATCTCTTTAAGCAGCCCGATAAGCCCCGAAACGCCCTCCTCCTTTATCGTTCTGACAATGAAGTTCGGCTTTTTTTCGGGCAGCGGCCTGCCCTCTGCTTCGGCTTTCTGCCGGAGCTTTTCTTCCTTGAGACGCTTCTTTTCTTCTTGGCGTTTTTTCTTTTCTTCTTTTTTCTGCTTCTTTTTTTCAAGCTTTGCAAGCTTTTTCGGGTCGGTTATCACCTTTTTTTCAAGCGGGATCTTAAAAACAGGGAAGAAGTATCCCACTCTGAGGTGCACCTTGTCGTCATAGACGATCTTTATCGAAAGCGGACATAAAAGCAGCAGAAGTATTATAAGTATGATACCCGCAAGTATCAGCATAAATACGTTCATTTCTGTTCACCCTGCTCCGTTGTCCCTTCTTCGTTTTCCTGCGCGGATATATAATCGTCCAATGTCATGGCGTCCTTTTCTGCCGGTGCGGATTCATCCTCGCTGTCATCGGGCAGAGGCGGCAGCTCTTCAATGGATGAAATGTTGAAACACCTCAGAAAATGCTCCGTAGTGCCGTAAACCAGCGGTCTGCCGGGCAGCTCAAGACGTCCCTTTTCTTCAATGAGCTGTCTTGAGATCAGTCCGCTTATTACGCCTGAGCAGTCGACGCCGCGCACCTGCTCGACAAAAGCCTTTGTGACCGGCTGGTTGTATGCTATGACCGCCAGCACCTCGGCGGCGGCCTGTGAGAGCGGAGAGTTGCGCTTTATGTCCATGACCGTCCTGATCGGCTCGGCGTATTCCTCGCGGGTACACATCTGGTAGCTTTTGCTCAGCCTTACTATGCGTATTCCACGCTCCTCGTCTGCGTATTCCCTTATAAGCTCCTCGCAGACATCGGCGGCATAGTCCGTACTGATCTCCAGTGCCTGAGCTATCCTTTCCGCCTCCACAGGAGTTCCACAGGCAAAAAGTATGGCTTCTATTGTACTTTTCAGCTTTGCTCGTTCCATTCTGTTCCACCACCAACGATCATTAATTTGTATTCAGAACAAGTTCGCAGTCCTCTCCGTCACCTATTACCCGTACTCTTTTGCCCTTGATAAGTTCAAGTATGGCAAGGAAGGTAGCCACAAGCTCACTTTTATCCTCAGCATCGTCAAACATCTCACGGTAAGGTCTGCTTTCGCCTTTCCTGAGTTTCCTTATGACTCCGTATATCTTTGAGCTGACCGACACTATCCTTCGGGCGACTATTCCTGAAAAGGCATCCTTCGGGGGAGGTATCCTTATCTTGCCGCGCCCCACAGCCGATAGATAGGCAGGAATAAGGTAGTCCGGCTCGTGGATGCGCTTATATTTCATATCCGCTTTTATTTTTGACGGTTCGCGGCAGTAGCTGTCAAAGCTGACCCTCTCTGAAAGCATGGCAGCCACACGCTTGCACTTACGGTATTCAATAAGCTGACCGGAAAGCTCCTTGCGCATTTCTTCGGCTTCCTCATACTTCGGGAGGAGCATTGCGGATTTTATCTGTATCAGCTTGGAAGCCATTGACAGAAACTCACCTGCAATGTCAAGATCCTGCTGCTGCATGATGTCTATCTGTTCCATATACTGATCAAGCAGTTCCGAGATGAGTATGTCATAAATGTTGAGTTTGTTTTTTTCTATCAGGTGCAGAAGAAGGTCGAGAGGGCCTTCAAACACGTTAGTTTTGTAGGAAAGCTTTTCCAATTTACATTCTCCTGTTTACCATGCCCATGAGAAAGGAAGTGCCGTAAGCTGGTTGATAAGTCCGTACAGCCATTCCTGAACAGGGTAGAGTATATTGCTGAGTCCGCCGGTGACTACCAGTACCAAAAGGACGATCGAAATATACATCTCATAGCGCTGAGCCTTGAAAGCCACGGACGGCGGCAGGAAAGAAAAGAGTATCTTTGAGCCGTCAAGCGGCGGAATGGGTATCAGGTTGAATACCGCAAGGGAAATATTGATAATGATAAAAAACTCAATGAAGAGGAAAACGTACTTCATGGCTCCCAGCTCATACCCAAGATTCAGATATATACTGCCGTTGTAGTATATGAAGCTTCCGTTTTTTATCATTATCGTATAGATCGCGTTCATTATCAGTCCGCCGAGAACAGCGGCAAGCAGATTGGAGACCGGACCGGCCAGAGCAGTGAGCAGCATGCCGACACGCGGCTTCTTGAAGTTCCTCGGATTTACAGGAACGGGTTTTGCCCAGCCGAAGCCTATGATAAGCATGGTGATCGCACCCATATAATCCAAATGGGCAAGGGGATTGAGAGTAAGTCTGCCCTGATTTTTGGCGGTTCTGTCGCCTAATTTGTAGGCCATAAAGCCGTGAGCACACTCATGCAGGGGATTAATAAGAAAAATTATCATCAGAACCGAAAGGATATAGATGATCACCGAAGTAATGTCCATACCCTGTCTTAAAAGCTGTATGAGCATAAGCTGTCATTCCTTTCCGCGCAGAGTAATACTTTTATTCAATTAAAGAAGTGTGTTTATTATAGTAGACGACAAAAATATTCTTACTTAGAGTGATATCCGAAGGGGTGTGGGGGCGACCGGAAAGCCCGCACAATCAGCTGATGATTTATCAAAGTATAAATAATAATGTCGTTTACTATAATTTTGAATCGCCCTGTTATCATAACCAAAAAGCGGAATCCTGCCTGCATTTGCAAGATTCCGCAAAATCTACTCACCTGTCAGTCAAGCTTTTCGCTTTCCTCTTCGGCGTCGTCAGTATCATCAAGCTCGTCCTCATCATAGTCGAACTCAAGTGTCTCTCCGCACTTGGGGCAGGTCATGCCGCCTTGTCCGAGATCATCTTCATTAAGACCAATGACGGTGCCGCAGGTGGGGCATGTTACCTCATAAGCAGCGTCATCACAGCCGCAGCTGCAAACGCCGTCAAAATCATCCTCGTCATCATCGTCCTCATAAAGAGCATCCTCAACGCCTGCAAGGTCTTCATCCAGAGCGTCTATCTGGTCGCAAACGTCATCGTAGCACTGCTCAAGCTCGGATATCTCCTGAGCCATTTCGTTTACAAGGTCAACAAGTGCCTTGAACACCTTTGTCTGTTTGTCCTTGGGGTCAAGCTCCAGGCCTTCTACAAGACCCTTTACATAAGCTGCTTTTTCCGTAATTTTCATTCTATTGCCCTCCGAAGTAAGGTCACAGGATCAGGCTCTTGACATGTACTCGCCTGTTCTGGTGTCGATCTGGATCTGGTCGCCCTCGTTGATGAAGAGAGGCACCTTGATCTCAGCGCCTGTTTCAAGAGTAGCAGGCTTGGTAACGTTGGTAGCTGTATCGCCCTTGAATCCGGGGTCTGTCTGAGTAACAGTCAGGATAACGAATGTGGGAGGCTCAACGCCGAAAACGCTGCCCTTGTAGGAGAGGATCTTGCACTGCATGTTCTCTTTTACGAACTTGAAGTTGTCGCCCAGAACAGAAGCACTGATCGGGATCTGCTCATAGCTCTCCATATCCATGAAATAGTAGAGATCTCCGTCATTGTAGAGATACTCCATATCCTTTCTCTCAATGAAAGCTGTAGGATACTTATCGTTGGGGTTAAAGGTTTTTTCAATAACGGCACCTGTAATGACGTTCTTGATCTTTGTACGGACGAAAGCTGCGCCCTTGCCGGGTTTAACGTGCTGGAACTCAATAATTGTAACGACCTGTCCGTCCATATCAAACGTAACGCCGTTTCTGAAATCGCCTGCTGTTATCATAAATACTTCCTCCTGATTAAGAAAAATACAAAACAAAGGCTGCATCGGAACATTATCCATTCAGCGCCCTTGCATACACTTAGCATTATACTATACAGGTTATAAAATTGCAAGAAAAAATTTACGGTTTTGCATTTGTGTTTATAAAGATGGAAAAGCCGTCTTACAGGAAATCCTGCTTGGCGGCCGTGTTTTCATAGTTCTATAAGCTCCTTGGGCAGTGAGGCAAGGTTGATGTATCCGTCGGTGGAGACTACCACCATGTCCTCTATGCGCACACCGCATTTTCCAGGAACATAAATGCCCGGTTCAACGGTGATGACCATGCCGCTGCGGAGAATGAAATCATTTGCGGGTGAAACGCTTGGCGCTTCATGTATCTCAATTCCCACGCCGTGACCTGTGGAATGACCGAACATGCCCTCATAGCCGGCTGCGTTGATATAGGAACGCGCTTTCGAGTCCACATCACAGCATCTTACTCCGGCACGGACAGCATCAAGAGCGTTCTGCTGGGCTTTTCGGACGGTTTCGTATATTCTGCGGGAGCTGCTGCTGACTTTGCCGAGAGCAACTGTTCTTGTCATGTCGCTGTGGTAGCCCTCGTATGTGGCGCCTATGTCAAACAGCACGAAATCGCCGTATCTTACCGTATTAAAGCCGGGTACGCCGTGGGGCATAGAGGTTTTGCTGCCGGTAAGAACAATAAGGTCAAAGGATACGCTTTCAGCTCCCGACCTTCTCATGCGGAATTCAAGCTCAAGAGCAAGCTCCTTTTCTGTAACGCCTTCTTTTATAAGCTTTATGGTCTGCATGAAGGCGTCCTCGGTGATACTCTGTGCCCTGCGCATTTTTCCTATCTCGGCAGAGGTCTTGATTATCCTCATTTTGCTGATGAGCTTGTCAAGATCACCTGTTTTAATGGCGGCAGCGCCTGCGTCGGTGAATATTTTTTCAACGGTGTCGGCTTCGGCCAGAGTAAAGGCAGAGGCTTCCAGCATTATGCGACGGAGTTTCTTGTCTGTGATAAGCTCCTTCATGGTTTCCGAGAGCCGTTTCATCGGTATGATCTCACAGCAGTGAGCCTGATTCCGGGCGGCTTCCTCATAACGGGAATCGACTATCAGAAAGGAGCCGTTACGGGTAACGAAAAGATATCCCAGGGATGAAACGAAATCAGTGTAATACCTGCGGTTGGCTTCCGAAATGATAAGGGCAGCGTCAGCGTTTTCGGGCAGCAGACCGGCAAGCTGCGTAAGTCTTGTGTTCATAAAAATGCCTCCTTGTCAGAGCATTTCCGCGAAAGCCTCTAGTGCAAGAAAATAGCTCCTTTTGCCAAAGCCTGCAATACATCCTTTGCACACTGCCGAGATCACCGACTTGTGGCGGAACTCTTCGCGCGCATAGATATTTGACATGTGTGTTTCTATGGTAGGTATCTGTACGGCCTCGATGGCATCCCTCAGAGCATAGCTGTAATGGGTAAGAGCGCCGGCGTTTATCATAATGCCGTCAACGCAGCCGTAAGCAGAGTGCAGCTTGTCCACGATGTCTCCCTCGTGGTTGGACTGGAAAACCTCAAGCTCAAGACCAAGTCTGGCGGCTCTGTCCCTTACCTCCTGCTCAATGCTTTCAGCGGTTTCCGTGCCATAAACGTGTCTGTCACGGATGCCCACCATATTGAGGTTCGGGCCGAGTATGAAGAGTATTTTTTTCATAGATCATTCCTCCCTGAGAGTATAGGCAAAGCCGATACCTCTTTCGGCAAGCTGCTTTTTTCCGGCGGCAAAGAAGCTTTCTCCGGCGTCGCTCCAGCGGTATTTAAAAACCGCTTCGATCCGGAAACCGTCAAAGCTTCTTTCGGGATACCTTGCCCTGTACTGCTCGGTTTCAATGAAGTGTACATAATTGTTTATCTTTGTCTGAAATGCTTTCAGATGTTCAAATTCCTGAACGACCCACTGATAGGGGTCGGTTATCAGAAGAACAAGAGTGTTGGTGCTTTCCTCAATACCGATAGCGTCTATCCTGTCGGTTTCCTTTACTGACATTTTTATTCATCCTCACCGTATAGCTTGATTTTTTTTCTTTTACCTTTTTCCATTTTTCGTCTGAGCCGGATAGACCAGCCGTGCTCCGCAGAACGGGGCAGCAGCAGGATCGACTTCATTCCCGCTAAATTTGCGCCCAGTACGTCCGTATATATCTGGTCGCCTACTACAAGCACAGACTGCGGCTTTTCCTTTAGCTTGCGCTTGGCGCGGTTGAAACCGAAGGGGAAGGGCTTCAGGCTCATGGCCACACAGTCCAGTCCTACGCTGTCGGCAAAGGGCTTTATGCGTTTTTTGTAGTTGTTTGAGCAGATAACTATATGTATCCCGCATGCCTTGGTCTTGTCTATCCATTCCTGTACGCCCTTATAGGGTATCCTGGAGTGGGGGGCTGCAAGGGTGTTGTCTACATCCAGCAAGATCGCATCGGTGCCGAGCATTTTTAGTATCTCAGGAGTAATATCCGTTACCTTACTGAGAGCGATTGTGGGCATTAACAGACTCATCCGATCATTCCTTCCCGCATAAACAAAAAAGATATTTCCGCTGCAGAACAGAAGTCTGCCAAAGCAAACTCAGGTGCATATACGGAAATATCCTTAAATTGTGTGTACAATTACAGATTACTTGTACTTACGCTTACGAGCAGCTTCAGACTTCTTCTTGCGTTTTACAGAAGGCTTTTCATAAGCTTCTCTCTTACGAACCTCAGCGATAATACCGCCTCTTGCACACTGCTTCTTGAATCTTCTGAGTGCGCTCTCGAGGGATTCGTTATCTTTGATACGGATTTCAGCCATTTATTTTCCCTCCCATCCGCCCTAAGGCAGGGGTTTGTGTCATTACGATACCGTATAATTATAGCGTATGAGTGTGCTTTTTGTCAACAAGTAAAATGCAATAAAAATAAACATTTTCTATGGTCAGATTGTATAACGATTTGTTATTATTACTGATAACTGTTTTTCTCCCGAAGCAAAAGAAATAATAGCGTGTTTGTCAGCATATTTTAAGCACAGAAAACGGCATGTCGGCCATTTAGAGATTTTACGATAAAAACCATGGTAAAATTTAGCTAATGTGATAAAAATTATTATTTTGCACATAAAAGATTGACTATAAATGTTATATATATTATAATATTATACGAGTATAAATGTATTCTTTGTACATTTTAGCTAAGAATAATAACACGGAGGAGACTTTGCTATGGCACTCTTGATAAATTGCCCCGGGTGCGGTAATAACATAATCAACAACGGTGAAGATTATCCTTTCTGCGGTTACAGCATCAAGTTAGGAAAATCAAAGGAACAGATCGAGCAGGAGCGCATTGCCGAAGAAGAAAGGCTTGCTGCAGAGGCTCGTGCGGCAGAGGAGGCAAGGCTGGCTGAAGAAGCAAGACTGGCGGAGGAAGCAAGGCTTGCAGAGGAGGCCCGTGCAGCAGAGCAGGCAAGGATAGCGGAAGAGCAGGCCCGCGCAGCAGAAGCAGCCAGACTGGCAGCCGAGGCTCGTGCGGCAGAGCAGGCAAGGCTTGCAGCAGAGCAGCAGGCAAGAGCAGAAGCAGCCCGGAATGCAGGACGCATGGGCGGCAATATTTTCGCACAGTTCCAGCAGAAAACTACTGCAAAACCTCAGGTGGATATTTCAAATAAGGTCAACGATATAGACAATCTCCCGGATATGCCGGATGGAAGTAAAGGCGTACTCCCGCCCATGACTCTTGACAGACCGGTATCCGTAGAAACTATAGCAAATACTCCCGCTTTCAAGCTTGATCCCCTTTCACAGGAAAAAATTACACAGACACTTCCTCCCATGCAGCCCGAAAGAGAGGTTACTATGGAGGATATTGCCAACACTCCCGCAGTGCCCCTTTCCCCGATACAGGGTGAAGAGGTAGACAAGGCTCTTCCCGAGATGAAGAGCGGCAGCGGCGAGCAGGCATATGCCAGCAATGGTGATCCTATTACCGAGTTTGCAAGTGCTCCTGAGCCGCAGCAGCCTGTACAGCAGATGCCACAGGCATCGGTGCAGCAGGCACCTCAGCAGCCCCAGCAGAGAACTCAGAGACAGTGGTAATCAAACCCTGACGAATTTAAAGATCAGGCACCTCAGCAGAGACCTCAGACTCCGCAGCAGCCGCAGGCACCGGTGCAGCAGGCACCT
>JAFTCS010000256.1 GCA_017454565.1 Clostridia bacterium | reverse complement strand
TCATGCTCATCACCTGAGGGTGCAAGAGACTACCTCATCCCCAGCAGAAAGCACAAGGGAATGTTCTATGCTCTTCCGCAGGCGCCACAGATATTCAAGCAGCTTCTGATGGTTTCGGGCTTTGATAAATACTTCCAGATAGCTCCCTGCTTCCGTGACGAGGACGCAAGAGCCGACCGTTCACCCGGAGAGTTCTATCAGCTTGACTTTGAAATGGCTTTCTCAGAGCAGGAGGACGTGTTTGCGGCAGCCGAGGATATACTTTACGCTGCTTTTACAAAGTTTTCAAAGAAAGAGGTATCAAAGCCGCCTTTCCGCAGGATACCCTTTGCAGAGGCTATGCTCACCTACGGCACCGATAAGCCCGATCTCAGGAACCCGCTGCTCATAAAGGACATCAGCCCGATGTTTGAGGAAACCGATTTTGCTCCCTTCAGAAAGAAAACGGTACGCAGCATCAATGTTCCTGGTGCGGCAGCCCAGTCTAAAAAATGGTTCAAGAACATGGAGGAATTTGCTCTCTCCATCGGCATGAAGGGCCTTGGCTACGTCAAGGTCAGGGAAGATATGACCTTTGACGGTCCTATTGACAAGTTCCTGAAAGAGGGCGACAGGGAAAAGCTCATAGAGATCAACTCTTCCAAAGCAGGCGACGTTATCTACTTCATTGCGGATACAAAGGATATGGCTCCTAAGCTTGCAGGTCAGATAAGAACCGAGGTCGCAAAGCGCCTTGACATGATCGACACCTCACGCTTTGAGATGTGCTTCATTACAGATTTCCCGATGTATGAGATAGATGAGGAGACAGGCAAGGTAATCTTTACGCACAACCCGTTCTCAATGCCTCAGGGCGGAATGGAGGCTCTGCTCACAAAGGAGCCTACGGAGGTTCTTGCTTACCAGTATGACATTGTGTGCAACGGCGTAGAGCTTTCTTCCGGTGCTGTCAGAAACCACGATCTCGACATTATGATAAAGGCCTTTGAAATCGCAGGATACACCGAAGAGGAGCTAAAAACAAAGTTCAAGTCGCTTTACAACGCCTTCAAGTACGGTGCGCCGCCTCATGCAGGTATGGCTCCCGGCGTTGACAGAATGCTCATGCTGCTGGCTGAGGAAGAGAATATACGCGAGGTGATCGCATTCCCGATGAACAGCAACGCACAGGATCTGCTTTTAGGCTCACCCACAGAGGTAACAGAGCAGCAGCTCCGCGAGGTGCATATAAAGATCAGATAAAAGTTCAGACACCACTGCGCTCAGACCGGAACCGTCCGGTGCTGACATCAGACGACAGGCAATCATGAAACGGTTTCAGGATTTTGAAAGGAGCCGTGAGGATAAAACAAAGGAGGTCTGTACAAAATGAGTAGGCTTTTAAAGAAAACGGCGGCGGTGCTGCTTGCTTCAATGATAGCGCTGAGCTGTATGTTCATGCAGGCATTCGCAGAGGAAAGCAAGAGCGAGAGCAGTAAGTCATCCGCAGGTACAAGTATCAACAACGGTCAGATGAACCTTGATGTGGTATTCGTGCTGGATGCCAGCGGTTCCATGGTCAATTCAGACCCTAAAAGGATCGCGCTTGACGCATACAGGCTCTTTGTTGACCTGCTTGATGATACCTGCGGTATCGGCTATGTGGTTTTCACCCATGAGCTGAAAGACGCGGGTGACATTGTTGATACCAGCGACAAGGAAGCGCTTGAAGAGACCAAAAAGAAAATGGCAGCTGTAAAGTATGACCTTAAAGGCTATACTGACATAGCGCTTGGTCTTACTAAGGCAAAGGATATGCTTACTACGTCCGAAATGGAGACAGACCGCAGAGAAAAGCTGGTCATTCTGCTGACGGACGGTAACACGGCTCTCCCGAAGGACGCCAGGTCGATCGAGGATTCCAATGATGAGATGGACGCGACCCTTCTTGCTCTGCATGACCGTCAGATACCCGTATATACCATTGGTCTGAACTACAACGGCAAGATGAAAGAAGAAGAGCTTCAGCACATTTCCGAAGAGACAGAGGGCGACTGGAAAGAGACCCACAGTTCGGAAGAGCTTGTGCAGATATTCTCTGATGTTTTTGCAAAGGTAAACAAGGTAAGCGGCGTTGAGGAAAATGTCAAGGACGGCAAGATGACAATAGACGTTACAGACAGCACCGTTTCTGACGTTAACCTTATCATCCGTTCTGCACTTTCGCTCGATCAGCTTAGTCCTGTGCTTGTAAGCCCCAGCGGAGAGGAGATTCCGCTGAAGGACGGCGATAATATTTCCGTATCATCCACCGGCAACTATACAATGCTGAAGCTTACAAAGCCTGATGAGGGTGAGTGGACACTTAAATTTAACAGTGCCGACACCAGCAGTATAAACGTTACCAGAATGGACTACTATTCCGTATATCTCGAGCAGCAGATAAGAGAGGTCCTGGTTGAGGGCGAAGGAATTACCATCACTGATTACCTGCCAAAGGGAGCCAAGGTCTCTATCGAAGCTATCGTAAGAGATCAGGACGGTATTGTTACCGACAAAAAACTGCTGAAGACCCTTAACCTTGTGGCGAAGATAGCAAAGGAAAACGGCAAGATCACCACTCTTCCGATGATGCCAACAACTGAAGAGGGCAAATACACGGTGGAGTGGACTGTTGAGGATACCACAAAAGCGGAAATAACGACTGCCGTAGAAAATACAAAGTTCAAAAAGGAAACTGCCGGGGATGTGTTCTCCGTTCTTCCTATAAGCGAATATACCGATAAGATGCTCAGCACAGGCCAGTATACTCAGGATTACCTCGGCAAGGCAAAGCTCAGCGACGGCAGAGTAGGCGACCAGACATACAGTATACCCGAGGACAGCGGCAATGCCGGTTTTACTGTTATCATTCTTATCATAGTCATTGCTATGGTGATTGGCGGTATTGTGGTCGGCGTTATCATCCGTTCAAAGATACCCGAAAAGGCTCTCGGCGGTGAGGTGAAGTTCCAGGAGCCTGCACCCGAAAAGGAAAGAGAAAAGCCGAAGCAGCCTTTCGTTCCCGAAAAGCCGATCGTTATGCCTGAAGCCAAGGATCCTGATCTGGTGAATTATGAGCTTGTTGAGCATGACGAGCTTGAGAACCTTATCCGCAAGGGTCCGGAGGATGCCTTTGCAGTAAGCGCCGACGACTACAAGACAGATGAAGCGCTTGAAGCTTTGGTGAAGAAAGGCCCGGACAATGTGTTTGCAGTAGGCACCGATAAGCTTCCGGAAGAAATGGACGAGGACGAATACGGTGAAGAGGATGAGTCGGAGTACGGTACACTTGACGACCAGTACGAAGATGATGACGACGATGACGACGATGACGGAAGCGGCATGGGCGGATATGATCCCAACGCCGGTTATGAACAGAACACAGGCTATGCAATGCCAAACGCCGGCTACAGCCCGAATGCAGGCTATGGTATGCCCAGCGGCGGGTACATGCCCAACGGTGGTTATATGCCGAATGGTGGTATGCCCAGCGGCGGATACATGCCAAACGGAGGTATGCCAAACGGCGGATACATGCCTAATGGCGGTATGCCCAACGGTGGTTATATGCCCAACGGCGGATACATGCCCAACGGCGGATACATGCCCAACGGCGGTTATATGCCTAACGGTGGTTACATGCCAAACGGTGGTTACATGCCAAACGGTGGTATGCCGAATGGCGGTTACATGCCCAATGATGGCAGCGGTACGGATTATGACGGCGGGCAGTAAGCCGGTCTGACACATATAAACAGATAATATGGTGCGGCAGCTTGCCGACAGGGTGTTGGGGGACTTTCACTTGAAAGTCCCCCTGACATTAGAATAAACCTATAACAACGAAAAAAGGGAGTGAAGACAATGGTGGAAAAAGAAGAAATAATGAAGATCGCTATACTCTCCAAGCTTTTTGTGGCTGACGACGAGATCGAGAAGCTGACGGAGGATATGTCGAGGATAATATCCTTTGCTGATACCATCAATAATGCCGCCGATGAGGGAACGGATTTTGACAATATCAATAATCTTTCCAACGTACTGCGTGAGGACGAAGTGGTGCCCTCCTACGACAGGGAGAAGATCCTCAAAAATGCCAAGGACAGCGATGAAGGCTGTTTCCTGGTGAAGAACATAATGAAATAAGACCGTCAGAGGTGAAGAGAATGAGTGAAAGTATGATAGGCAAGCTCCACACGATGCTGGAGAACAAGGAAATATCCTGCCGGGAGCTTACACAATCCTATATTGACGCCGCACAGAGGGATAACGGGCAGCTTAACGCCTATGTTACCCTTACCCCCGAAACCGCACTTGAAACGGCTGACGCGGTAGACAAAAAAATAGCCGCAGGTGAAAAGATCAGTCTGCTTGAGGGCATACCCATGACCCTCAAGGACAATATTTCCACAGAGAATATAAGAACCACCTGCTGCTCAAAGATACTTGAAGATTACGTTCCTATCTATGATGCAACGGTGTGGAAGATACTCAAGTCACAGAATGCCGTACTTATAGGTAAGACCAACATGGACGAATTTGCCATGGGTTCATCCTGTGAGACTTCATATTTCGGCGGCGCAAAGAACCCGCACAATACCGGTCATGTGGCAGGCGGCAGCTCAGGCGGCGTGGCTTCGGCTGTCGGCGGCAATATTGCGGTATACGGTCTTGGTTCGGATACCGGCGGCTCCATCCGTCAGCCTGCAAGCTTCTGCGGCATAGTGGGTCTGAAGCCCACTTACGGCGCTGTTTCCAGATACGGACTTATCGCCTACGCTTCAAGCTTTGACCAGATCGGCCCGATCACCACCAGCGTAGAGGATACCGCTATGGTATTTGACGCCGTTGCAGAGTACGACCCCATGGATTCGACCTCTCAGGGGAGAAAGGGCGCTCCTGTATGCGACACGCTTAAAAATGACATAAAGGGCATGAAGATCGGCATTGCAAGGGAGTATCTTGACGGTGTGCGCGATGACGTAAAGGAAGCCGTTGAAAAGGCAGCCGATATATACAAGTCGTTGGGGGCCGAGATAGTCTGTTTTGATCTGCCCGCTCTTAAATATGCCCTGCCTGTTTATTATATACTTGCCTGCGCCGAGGCGTCCTCGAACCTGGGCAGATATGACGGTATCAGGTACGGCTACAAGGCCGGAAGCTATACCGACGTCAACGACATGATAAAAAAGACCAGAAGCACCGGCTTCGGTGAAGAGGTAAAGAGAAGAATACTTTTAGGCACATACGTGCTCAGTTCAGGCTATTATGATGCTTATTATAAGAAAGCTCAGAATCTCAGGGGAACCATTGTAAATGCGTTCAAAAACGCTTTTGGTGTGTGCGACGTCATACTTGCCCCCACAGTACCCATGACTGCTTTTGAGAACGGTCATGCGGTGAGCGATCCCGTTGAGACCTATCTTACGGATATATGCACTGTGCCTGTGAATATAGCAGGTCTGCCGGGCGTTTCGGTGCCCTGCGGATATAATGCCAAGGGCATGCCCATCGGCATGCAGCTTATCGGAAATACCTTCTGCGAGGCAAAGATACTCAATGCTGCATGGCAGTATGAAAACGCTGCGAACATTTACAGAGCCGCCGATTTCGGTGTGAAGCTCTGAGTACGGGAAAGGAATGAAGCTGATATGAAATATGAACTGGTAGCGGGCTTTGAGACCCATGTTGAGCTTTCAACAAATACTAAGATATTCTGCTCCTGTACCACACAGTTCGGTGGAGAACCAAATACCCACTGCTGTCCTATATGTATAGGTCTGCCGGGCACCCTTCCAAAGCTCAACAAGAGGGTCGTGGAGTATGCTATACGTGCGGGTCTTGCCACCAACTGCGAGATCGCGGAAATATCAAAAATGGACAGAAAGAACTACTGCTATCCCGACCTGCCAAAGGCTTATCAGATATCCCAGTACGATATGCCCCTGTGCAACCATGGATATATTGAGCTGTCAAACGGCAGGAAGATAAGGATACTGCGCATCCACATAGAAGAGGACGCCGGAAAGTTAGTGCACAGCAGAGGCAGCACAATGGTAGACTACAACCGCGGAGGCGTACCGCTTATCGAGATCGTTTCAGAGCCGGATATCCGCTCGGTGGATGAAGCAAGGGAGTATGTTGAGAAGCTGCAGCTTATAATGAGATACATCGGTGTGTCAGACTGCAAGATGCAGGAAGGCTCCATGCGCTGCGACGTGAATATATCAGTCCGTCCGGTGGGCAGTGAAAAGCTGGGCACCAGAACAGAGATAAAGAACATGAACTCCATCAATTTTATAGCTAAAGCTATGGAGTACGAGTTCAACCGTCAGGTTGATCTTATCGAAAGCGGCGAGAAGGTAATACAGGAAACTCTGCGCTATGATGATGTGACAAACACAACCTCTGGAATGAGAGGCAAGGAGGACGCAAACGATTACCGTTACTTCCGTGACCCCGACCTGGTGACTATAAATGTTCCCAGAGAGAGGGTAGAGGAGATAAAGGCGTCTCTGCCCGAGCTGCCGTCACAGAAGCTTGACAGATATGTAGAGGAGCTTGGTCTGCCAGAAAAGGATGCAGCTCTCTTAGTTAAGTACAGAAAGGTCGCAGAATACTTTGAAAAGGCTATCGAGGGTACCAAAACTCCAAAGACAGCAGCAAACTTCATAATCGGCCAGATATTCAGAGCCGTAGAAAACGAGTCTGAGAAAGAGAATTTTGATATAAAGGTGAAGGCCGAGAGTCTGAATGAGCTTATCAAGCTCATCGACAGCGGCAAGGTAAAGATGAACCTTGCAAAGAGCACACTGGACAAGATGCTGGAGACCGGCAAAAATGTAAGCGAGCTTATTTCCGAGAGCGATATGGCAGGCCTTGACGAAAATACCTTTAATGATCTGTGCAGACAGGCGGTTGAAGTTAACCCCAAGGCTGTTGCGGACTATAAGAACGGAAAAGAGAAAGCTATCAAGTCCATAGTCGGCTTCGTTATGAAGAACAGCAGAGGAAAAGCAGACGCAGTTGCAGCCGAGGAGAAGATAAAGGAGATCATACTCAATAGCTGATATTATAATGACAAATTTATATAGCCTGTCCTTTGCCAAGGACAGGCAGAAAAGATTAAATGTCAGGGGCTATCGCCCCCGAACCCCTTTGGTGTTTCGCACTCTGCGGAGTGCGGGCAGGGACGCTGTCCCTGCACCCTGCAAGCCTTTGAAAAGGCTTGAGCGAAACTTTACTGTTTTATTATAGTAGACGACAAAAATATTCTTACTTAGAGTGATATCCGAAGGGGTGTGGGGGCGACCGGAAAGCCCCCACAATCAGCTGATGATTTATCAAAGTATAAATAATAATGTCGTTTACTATAATATATAGTATGATATATAAAAAAACAGCCGATGGAAATTGTGAGTTTCCATCGGCTGCTTTGTGTTTTGTGAAAATAAAAATGTGATTTATCAGTCGGCGTTCGACTGGGCTATGGATGTTATCTGCTCCTGTATGCCTAAGAATGCGTCCGTTACAACAGGGTCGAACTTCTTGCCGCGCTCGGAACGGATTATGTCAAATACCTCGGAGATCGGCATGGCTTTCTTGTAAACACGCTTTGCGGCTAAGGCGTCAAATACGTCGGCAATGGTCATTATTCTTGCGCAGAGAGGAATGTCAAAGCCCTTGATGCCGTATGGATATCCTGCGCCGTTCCAGCACTCGTGATGATAAAGGGCAACAGCCTTGGCGATCTCAAGAAAATCCTCGTTTTCAATGGTCGTCATGGATTCCTCAATGATCTTTTTGCCGTTTTTGGTGTGATTCTTTATCGCGTTGAATTCCTCGTCCGTCAGCTTGCCGGGCTTTAAGAGAATGGCATCGGGTACGGTGATCTTTCCTATGTCGTGAAGAGGTGCGGAAAGGATGGTGTTCTTTGCATATTTGTCAGTGAGAGTTTCGCTGTAATTGCCCCGGCGCTGCAGCTCGAAAACAAGAGCCTGCACATATTCGCTGGTGCGAAGAACATGCTTTCCGGTGCTGCCGTCACGGGCTTCAATGATATTTGCAAAGCTTATGACGATCTGGTTCTGCATGCGTTCTATTCTGGCAATCTTTTCGTCAACACTTACGTCAAGCTGGCTGCGTTTGGTGTCGGTGGAAATAAACACCCGACCCGCATAAATGCCGGTGGCCAGAAAGCTGGTCGTGCAGTTTACTATCAGCAGTGTGGTGGTGATGTATTGGCTGAGATCGTACGGCGGCACATAGTCATTAAAGTAAACCACTAAGAATATAAATGTGAAAGCCGAGATTATCATTACCGCCCGCCGTATGAATCTTATCATCCTTCCGCGCTTGCTTATGAATACCATTAGGAACATCAGGGGTATCATCAGGTATTGAAATCCGGGATCAAGGCCAAACAGGGCGACTGCACATATCTGGTGCAGGAAAAGCTCACCGACAGTCAACAAGGTACAGGGGAACCATGAACCTTTGAAGTATTTCAGCAGTATTACAAAGGTCGCGTACAGTATGACTGCCACAAAATCAAATATTTGCAGGATGAGTAATCTGTTCAGTGAAAAAAGTATCAGATAGCCGGTGTGCAGCACAAGGCATATCAGAAAAAACATGTTCAGCGGTGCCGTGAGTGCCGCATAGGCTGCATAGTCCTTGTCATTGTTATAGGCGGGAGTGCCCACAAAAAAGTCGGAAAATTTGCTTTTTTTAGGTTTATCGGCCATAAAGATCACACTCGCTTTTCCGTTTGAGTTTGTGATTTATTCAAAAAAATAATTATGTGTTATTATAACATAAAAAAGCTTATTTGGCAATATTTTATATATAGTTTAATCAAATATTTTGCAATAAAATGTGAAATCTTTCAGCATAGCGGGTGATTATGGTGTTTTTTAAAATATTTCCGCTGAGGAAACTTCGCTTTGCGGTGCTTATTGCTGCGGCGCTTGTTATATGTGCCTGCGGTATGATAGTCACTCTTGGCAGCCGTCCGGCTGACATGCCGGACACGGATACTCTGCCGGATAACATTCCGGAAGCCGGCTCAGAAAATATCGGGAACGGACATAGCTCCGGCGCACAGGCAGACTCTGAGGAAGAAAGTTCTGACGTCAGCAAAAGCACTGCTCCGGTAAGATTATGCGTGATAATGTACCATGGTCTGGTAAAAAACAGGGCAAGGCAGAATCAATATATGATAGACCCGCATTTTTTTGAGGACGATCTGCGTTATCTGACCGAAAACGGATATACCACCATTGTGACGAAAGATCTGACAGAGCACTTCCTGTATGGCAAGCCCTTGCCGGAAAAGTCTGTAATGCTGACCTTCGATGACGGCTACTACAACAATTATCTTTACGCGTGTCCTTTGCTGAAAAAATACGGGTGCAGAGCTGTGCTGTCTCCTATTGGCAGAGCCTGCGAAAAGGCTGAAAACGAGGAACGTCAGGATGAATTTTACTCTCAGTGCACCATTGCCCAGCTTGGTGAGATGTGTGAGTCGGGAGTTTTCGAGCTTGCGTACCACACCTATGACCTGCACTCCATCAGCAGCGGTGTTCAGGGAGTGCAGCAGCGTCCTGATGAAAACGATGCCGACTACAGGACACGACTGGCGCAGGACATCAAAAGCTTCAGCGAGTGTATGAGTCAGGCTTGCGGTGATGAACTGTGCTGCTTTACTTATCCTTTTGGCGCCAAAAGCAGGCTTACGGATGAGATAGTAAGGTCATCGGGTTTCAGATGCGCCCTTGACTGCGAAGAAAAAGTCAATATTCTTGACTCTCCGGAGGAGCTGTACTCCATTCACCGCTTTCTTCGTGACGGAAAAACCTCCTCAGCGGAATTTTTCCATAAGCTTGAGGTTATGTCCTGAATCGGCATACACTCGGTGTGTGATGCATACATTATACTGCTACACAATTAAACAATAAAGTTTCAGCGGTGCGTGACCGCGCTGGACAATTCGCGGAGATTGATAAACAAAAGAAAAAGTGCATATCTCGCGCACAATAGTTGTTTCTAAAACGACATCACAAAAGTTTCGCCAGCCTTTTCAAAGGCTGCGGGGTCAAGGGGCGGCGCCCTTGTCGCTCTCCGCAGAGAGCGAAACACCAAATAATGAGCTTGGAGGAGAATAATATGCCACAGGTGTTTTTAAGCCCTTCTACACAGGAGTACAATCCATATAATGGAGGCGGCAACGAGGAATACTACATGAACGTCATTATAGACGCCATGCTGCCCTATCTTGAGTCAAGCGGAATAAGCTATGGAAGAAACGATACAAGCGGAACCTTCCTTGATTCCGTCAGGAGGTCAAATTCTGGCAGCTATGAGCTGCATCTGGCTCTCCATTCAAATGCTGCCGCCGGTGACAATGCCGGTCGGGTCAGAGGCAGCCAGGTCTACTATTATCCGGGCAGCAAAGAGGGAATGAGAGCCGCCGATATTTTTGCAAACGGGCTGAAAGAGATCTATCCTCTTCCGGACAGGGTGCAGACGATTCCCACCACTGCTTTGGGCGAGATAGTCAAAACCAAGGCTCCGGCTATACTCATCGAGCTTGCGTACCATGATAACCCGGAGGACGCTGACTGGATACGGGACAATATAGGTCTTATCGCCGAAAATCTGGCATTATCGCTGGCTGATTTTCTCGGCGTGGAGATAATCATGCCGGACGGTTCACGAAACGGCGTTGTAAGTACAGATGGCGGGAACCTTAATATCCGGACGGAGCCGACAACAAATTCCGCAGTAAAGGGCAGGATACCTGACGGTACGGTAATACCCCTGCTTTCATCCGTAGAAAAATGGTATCTGACACAGTACGGCGGCATACGGGGATATGTCTCTTCGGACTATGTGCGCGTTGTCTGAAAAGAAAAATAAGTAATTGCCTTAAATCTATTTACACACGGCTTAAAATATGTTATGATTATTTAAAGAATCAGTAATTGTTATTGTTTTGTTTTTTTGACCGGGGTGATGGAAGTGGAAGCGAAAAGAAATTTCAGTGCAAAGCGTGAAGCAATATATAAGGCTATTTCCTCCACAGATACACACCCGTCGGCGGAGTGGATCTACGAGCAGCTCAAGCCGGAGATACCCGATCTCAGTCTGGGGACCGTTTACCGTAATCTCAGTGTTTTCAAGCAGAACGGCAAGATAAGGTCGCTGGGTGTTTACAACGGTCAGGAGAGGTTTGATTACAATATGTCGCCCCATTCACATTTTGTGTGCCGGAGCTGTTTCGCGATAGTTGATATTCCGGGCGAAATAAGTTTTTTTGAAAAGAATACCTATCTTTACGTTGAAAAGGAATGCGGCGTTAAGGTGGAGGGTCACAGTGTTGTTTTCTACGGAAAATGCAAAAAGTGCAGAAGAAAATAAGCGTCCACAGGCGGGAGATCAAAGCGGATCATCGGCGTCGCAAGGCGCCTGAGATATTATCAAAATCCGAAAAAACGGAGGAAACTAAAATGAAAAAGTTTGTATGTTCTGTATGCGGTTATGTTTACGAGGGTG